>CAXTDA010000247.1:0-6416 GCA_964242935.1 uncultured Burkholderiaceae bacterium
CTGGCGGCCGATCGCCGACGCGAGAGGTCGCATCGTGGAGCCGGGTCACCAGTTCGAATGGGCGTGGCTGCTGATGCGCTGGAACCGCGACGGTCGCTTTCCGCGCGCCGGCGTCGCCGCGGCGCGTCTGCTCGCCGTCGGGGAGACGCAGGGGGTCGATGCGCATCGCGGCGTCGAGGTGGACGCGCGCCGGGCAGGGGTCGCAGTGACCGACGACGCGGCTAAGCTGTGGCCGCAGACCGAACGCATCAAGGGCTGGCACGCGGCGGCCGACGAGGCGCGAGACCCGGCGACCGTTACCGAGGCCGCCGACCGCCGCGCGGCCGCGATCGACGGGCTCGCCCGCTTCTTGACGGCTGCGCCGTCCGGGCTCTGGCAGGAGCAGATGCGGCCCGACGGCGGCTTCGTCGAGCAGCACTGCCGCGCGAGCAGCCTCTATCACATCGTCTGCGCGATCGACACGCTCGTCGGCCACGACGATGCGGCCGCCGGAGCCCCCCGATGACCCCGGCCGTCGAACGCGTCGTCGTCTATCGTCTCGGCAGCCTCGGCGACACGGTCGTCGCGCTGCCGTGCCTGCACGCGGTCGCCGACGCCTTCCCGGAAGCCGAGCGGATCATGCTGACCAACATCCCGGTCAGCGCGAAGGCCGCACCGCTCGAGGCGATCCTTGGCGGCAGCGGCCTCGTCGATCGCTTCATCGCGTATCCGGTCGGCACGCGGTCGCTGAAGGAACTGGTCGACCTCCGCCGGTCGCTCCGTGCCCTCGACGCGCGCACGCTGGTCTACCTCACGCCCGCGCGCGGCCTTCGCGCCGCGTGGCGCGACCTGCTGTACTTCCGCTGGTGCGGATTCCGCCGGATCATCGGATTGCCGCTGACGAAGGACCTGCAGGAGAACCGCCGCGGTGGCGACGGCCTGATCGAACGCGAATGCGAGCGACTCGGGCGTTGCGCGGCACCGCGCGGCGCGATCTCGCTCGACGAGCCGCACGCGTGGGACCGCGGGCTGTCGCGCGCGGAGCGCGACGCGGGGCGCGCACTGCTCGGCCGCGTCGCGGACCAGCCGCGGATCGCGATCAACATGGGCGGCAAGGTCGTCGAGAACGACTGGGGCGAGGCCAACTGGAGCGCGCTGATCGTCGCGCTGGTTGGTAGCCTCGGCGTTGCCCATCCGGACGTCGCGCTCGTCTTCGTCGGATCCGTCGAGGACGCCGAGCGGGCCGAACGCGTCGGCGCGCTCTGGCCCGGCGCCGTCGCGAACCTCTGCGGCAAGGGATCGCCGCGGATCAGTGCCGCGGCGATGTCGGGTGCGCGCGTCTTCGTCGGCCACGACTCCGGTCCGCTGCATCTCGCGGCCTGCGCCGGCGTTGCCTGCGTCGGTTTGTTCGGCAACCACGACGAGCCGCGGAAGTACCACCCCTACGGGCTGCGGCATCGCGTCGTGCAGGACCTGCGCGGCGTGTCGTACATCCGCGTCGAGCAGGTCGAGGAAGCGGTGCTCGGGCAGCTCGCGGCCGGTAACCCGCAGCGCACGACGGCACGCGCGGCGATCGCACAGGCGGTCTCGTGAAGCTGCTGCACGTGCTGCCGACGCTCGACCCGACCGGCGGCGGCCCGATGGAAGGCGTGCTGCAGAGCAGTCTCGCGTGCATCCGCATGGGCCATCGAGTCGATGTCGCGACGTTCGACGCACCCGACGCGGCCTTCCTCGCCGACTATCCGCTCCGGGTCCACGCGCTCGGCCCGCCGCGGTCCGGCTACGGCTACACCGCGGCGTACGTGCCGTGGCTGAAGGCGCATGCGAAGGATTACGACGCGGTCGTCGTCAACGGCCTCTGGCAGTACCACGCGCTCGGCGCGTGGCGCGTGCTCCATGACGCCGACGTGCCGTACTACGTCTTCCCGCACGGCATGCTCGATCCGTGGTTCAGGAAGGCCTATCCGCTAAAGCACCTGAAGAAGTGGCTCTACTGGCCGTGGGCCGACTATCGGGTGCTGCGCGACGCGCGGGCCGTGCTCTTCACCTGCGAGGAAGAGAAGTTGCTCGCCCGGCAGTCGTTCGGCCTCTACCGCGCGCGGGAGGTCGTCGTCTCGTTCGGCACAAGTCCGCCACCGGTTGACGCAAATCGGTTGCGGGAGACATTTTTTGTCAGTCATCCGGCAATGCGCGGCAAGCGACTGTTCCTGTTCCTGAGCCGCATCCACGAGAAGAAGGGCTGCGACCTCCTGATCGAGGCGTTCGCCCGGGTGGCCGGCCTCGACGAGCGCCTGCAACTCGTGATGGCCGGACCCGACCACACCGGACTCGTCCCGCGCCTGCAGGCGCGGGCTACCGAACTCGGCATTGCCGAGCGCATCAGCTGGGTCGGCATGCTGAGCGACGACGTCAAGTGGGGCGCCTTCCACGCGGCCGAAACGTTCGTGCTGCCGTCGCACCAGGAGAATTTCGGAATCGCGGTCGCCGAGGCGCTCGGTTGCGGCCTGCCGGTGCTGATCTCCGACAAGGTCAATATCTGGCGCGAGATCTCGGACGGTCGAGCCGGACTGGTCGATCGCGACACCGTGGACGGGTGCGAACGGACACTTCGGACGTGGCTCGCGATGTCGCCCGATGAGCGCGACGGGATGAAGGCACGCGGCGTCGCGTTGTTCCACGAGCGCTTCACGGTCGACGCGATGGCGGGATCGTTGATCGATGTAATCGAACGGACCCGATTCGCTGCACCGGTCGGCGACGGGCGTCACGCTTCGCTCGCCGGCTTGCGATAGTTTGCGGTTGCAGGTTGTCGGGCGGCTTTACAGCCGTCGGCGCCGCGTTCGCCTCCTGGCCCCGTCACCAACGGCGTTACCTGACCGATACCTCGGCTCCAGGCGACCGGCGCGCCGACTTCCCGGCGGCGACGGCGTCGCGCTCTTCAGCGGTGCCTTGCGACAGGGCATCCGCGCGCCGGCTCTTGTCCCGCCATTCCGCGACTTCTGGGCCGAACTGCGCCGATATCCATCGACGCCTGCCGCTCCAGCGGACTCGGCGCTCGGAAGCGGGGCAATCGTGGAACACTCGCCGGGGCCCCCCGCCGCCTCGCGAAGTGGCGAGCGGCGCCCTGACGACCGGGCGCAATCCGCCGACGACACGGTGACATCCGCGAATGGCACGGGCTGTGCATCGGTTCCTCGTCGGTCGACGGTACCGCAATGGTCCGTTAAAACACATCCGACAAGCGCTGTGCGGCGTAGTGAAGTTGCCCGCAACGCGGCGTCGATACCGAACCGTGTTGTCGCGCCCGACGCGTCCTCAGGATTTTCTTCATGTCGTTTCCCGTTGACCGGTCGTCGTACCACGCGTTCGGGTGCCTGATCCTGCTCGTGCTGTCGGCCTGCAACCGGGCCACGCCGCCGGCGCCGAAGCCCGACGTTGCGAAGACCGAGCCGGCCGTGGCACGTGCCGTGCGGTTCGTGAAGCTCGAGGAAGTCAGCGAGTGGAGCGGCAAGCCCTGGGCGGCCGTCGCCGAGCTCGGCCTGATCGACGTGAACGGCGCGGCCGTCGATCGGACGCGGTGGACGGCCACCGCCGACAGTTCGGGCGCGATCGACGTCCCGCAAAACGCGATCGATGGCGATCCGAAGTCGCTGTGGCACTCCCGCTGGGAAGGTCCGGATCCCGCGCCACCGCCGCCGCACTGGCTGGTGGTCGCGCTCGGCGCGCCGGTGAAGGTCAGCGGTTTCCGCTACTTGCCGCGCCAGGACGGCACCACCGCCAACGGCGCGATCGCGAAGTATCGCTTCTACGTCAGCGACGACGGCCAGTCCTGGGGCGAGCCGGTCTCGACCGGTGACTTCACGGCGATGGGCGATGCGGTCGCGGAAAAGACCGTGGTGTTCGCGAAGCAGACCGCGAACCACGCACCGGTCGTCGCGTCGATCGCCGATCAGACGACGACGATGGGTCAGTCGGTCTCGCTGCGGGTCGACGCGACGGACGAGGATGCGGACCGGCTGACGTTCGTCGCGACCGGCTTGCCGACCGGGCTCGCGATCGACCCGTCGAGCGGGGTGATCGCCGGGACGCCGATCGTGCCGGGAAGCTACAAGGTGCGCGTCGGCGTCGCCGACGGCAAAGGCGAGCCGACGACGACCGCCTGGCAGTGGACGGTCCCGGCGGCGGTGGGCGAAGCCGAATCGACGAAGCTCGCGCCCGGTGAAATCCGGTTCGTGCGACTGGAAGAAGTGACCGAGATCGGCGGCAACGCGTGGGCGTCGATCGCCGAATTCAACCTGATCGACGCGAATGGTTCGAATCTGCCGCGAACCGGCTGGAGCGCGAGCGCCGACAGCGCCGCCATCAACGACCAACCGTCCAACGCCATCGACGGCTTGCCGACGACGGTCTGGCACAGCCGGTGGGAGGGCGTTCCGCCGCCGCCGCCGCACAGCTTCATCGTCGACCTGAAGCAGGGCACCAGGATCGCCGGCTTCCGCTATCTGCCGCGCCAGGACGGGCTTCCGAACGGAACCATCGCGCGCTTTCGCTTCTTCACGAGCGTTGATGGCGTCGACTGGGGAAAGCCGGTCGCCGAAGGCGACTTCTCGACGATGGGTCCACCGGGTGCGGAAAAGACGGTCCGCTTCAAGCAATGAACGCCGACGCGACCGAAACGCACCGACCGACGTCGCAGGACGCGAAGGATCCCGCGCTCCTGCCGCCGACGGGCACACATCTTGCAAATTATGAAAGCCGTCATGAGGTCAATCGAACAATGAAGATCCTTCTGTACGGCCTGAACTACACGCCCGAGCCGACCGGCATCGGCAAATACAGCGGCGAGATGGCGAAGTGGCTCTCCGACGCGACGCACGAAGTCCGGGTCATCGCGGCGCCGCCCTACTATCCCTCGTGGGCGATCGGCAGCGGTTACAGCGCATGGGGCGGCCGTCGCGAATCGATCGGTGGCGTGCCGGTGTGGCGCACTGCGATCTGGGTGCCGTCGACGCCGTCGGGGCTGAAGCGCGTCGTGCACCTCGCGAGTTTCGCGGCGTTTTCGATCCCGACCCTGGTGCGCCAGATGTTCTGGCGGCCGGACGTCATCATCGTCGTCGCGCCGGCGTTCGCCTGCGCGCCGGGTGGATGGCTCGCCGCGCGCATCTGTGGTGCCAAGGCATGGCTGCACATCCAGGACTTCGAGGTCGACGCGGCATTCCGGATGGGCATGCTCCGCAACCGTGTCGCCCAGAAGGCACTCGGTCTTTTCGAGCGGTGGATGGTGCGTCGTTTCGACCGCGTCTCGACGATCTCGCAACGGATGATGGAAGTCCTGACGGCAAAGAAGGTCGATCCGGCCAAGACCGTCCTGTTCCCGAACTGGGTCGACATCGGCGACATCGTGCCGGCGACGAAGCCGAGCAGCTATCGGAGCCAGCTGCGCATCGCGAACGACGCGATCGTCGCGCTGTACTCCGGCAGCATGGCCGGCAAGCAGGGTCTCGAGTTGCTGCCGGCGGCCGCGCGGGCCCTGCGCGAGCGGCTGCCCAACCTCGTGATCGTCATTTGCGGCGACGGCGTGGCGAAGGCCGGACTCGAGCGCGAATGCCGGGGGTTGTCGAACGTGCGGATGCTGGAGCTGCAGTGCTCGACGCGCCTCGGCGACCTGCTCGGGCTGGCCGACGTGCACCTGCTGCCGCAGCACGCGGAGGCGGCGGATCTCGTGATGCCGTCGAAGCTGACCGGTATGCTCTCGAGCGGGCGGCCGGTCCTCGCGACCGCCCATGAAGGCACCGAGCTCGCGAACGTGGTGGCCGGCGTCGGCCTGGTCGTGCCGCCCGGCGACCTCGACGCGTTCACCGCGGCGCTGATCGTGCTGGCCGAATCCGCGACCTTGCGGGCCGAGCTCGGCGCGGCCGCCCGGCGTTACGCCGAGGACCGCCTGGCCCGGGGCCGCGTCCTGTTCGATTTCGAGCAGGCCTTGAAGCAATGCGTCGGCAAGTTGCCGGTGCCGAAGATCGAGAGCAACACCGCTTCGTCCTCGGCCGGCAGTGCCGCCGGACTGAAGCTCACGCAAAACACGCCACCCTGATACCGGGTGGGTCGGGACGACGATCCCGGCCCGGCCGGCCCCCTGCCAATGAACATGCGCGACTCTGAGAGGGCACTGACCGCCCAGCCGATCGGCCCGTGGGCCTACCACCCGGAGCCCGTCGAGGATGCGAAGCCACAGGTCAAGATCGACTGGGGCGGATTCCTCCGCAGCATCAATGAGCGCCGCTGGCGCATCCTGCTGCTCGCGATCGTGCCGACGATCCTGGCCGCCGTGTACGCCTATTCGGTCGAGCCGGTCTACCGGTCGACGACGACGCTGCTGATCGAATCGAGCAAGGCGAAGATCCTGTCGATCGAGGAGGTCTACAACGGCGCCTCGCAGG
>CAXTDA010000248.1:0-4901 GCA_964242935.1 uncultured Burkholderiaceae bacterium
CGGCGATCCCGGTGTAGACGTCGCGGATCTTGCAGTCGGCCATCAGCTCGGCCTCTTCGAGCGCGCGCTGGATCGATGCGACCGTCGTCTCGATGTTGACGACGACGCCCTTCTTCAATCCCTTCGACTCGTGCTGGCCCATGCCGATGACGTCGAAGCGGCCGTCGGCCTGCAGCTCCGCGACCACGGCCACGACCTTCGACGTGCCGATGTCGAGACCGACGATCAGATCCTTGACGTCCTTCGTCACCGTGCGTCCCCGGTCGACCTGCGTCGCTCGTGCATGCGCTCGTTCATCGTGTTGCCTTCCGTTCGTTCTGCGGCCGTGCCTTCGCGCTCGCCGGTCCCTTCGACCCCGCCCGCGCGCTCTTCGCCGCCGGCTTCGCGGACTCGTCGGCGAGTCGGAGCCCTTCCGCGCGCAACGCGAAGCCGTTCGGATAGCGCAGGTCGATCAGCGTCGGCTTCGGCCAGCGCGCCGTGAGGCCGGGCCACGCTTTGAGCATCCGCAGCACGCGCTCGGGGATCGTGTTGCCGTCGCGCTCGCGACCGAGGTCGACGGTCAGCCCGCTTTCGGTCCCGTTGTCGAAATGCACGCTCCACGCGTAGCGCGGCGACAGCGTCACCTGGTCGGGCTTCAGCGAGAGCCGGCCGAACCAGCTCCTGAAATCGATGTAGCGCGACGCGACGTCGCGCTCGCTGCCTTCCGGTCCGGCAAGCTCCGGCAGCGCGTCGTCGTCCTCCTCGGCCTCGGCCGGATTGGCGGCGAACAGCTCGCCGTACGTGTTGACGAGCCGCCCGTCGTCCCACATCGCGAGGACCCGGTGCTCCTCGATCTGCACGACCAGCCGGTCGGGCCACTCGCGCCGCACCTGCGCGCGCCGGACCCAGGCGACCGTCTCGAACGACCGCCGCACGGCTTCGAGGTCGACGGTGAAGAAGTTGCCCGTCGTCGACGCGAAGATGCGCGGCATCGCTTCGGCGCGGATCGCCGCACCGCTGACGTGGCGCAGCTGCTGCTCGCCGTTCGGGCCGGCCACGACCGGCTCGACGCGGATCGTCTTCAGCGCGAACAGCGGTCGACGCGACGCCCACGCGGCCGCGCCGACCGCGAATGCGCCGAGCGCGACCAGCGCGATCAGCAGCGCCGCGATGTTGAGGAGCCGCGGGCTATCCCACATCGCGGTCCTCCGCTTCGGCCGCGATCGTCGCGCGATCGAGCCCGGCGCGTCGCGTCTTCAGGCGCGCGCTCGCAAGAATCTCGACGCACAGGTCCTCGTAGCCGAGTCCGACCGCGCGGGCGCCCATCGGCACGAGCGAATGGCCGGTCATCCCCGGCGACGTGTTGACCTCGAGCAGGAACGGCTCGTCGTCGGCGTGCCGCAGCATCAGGTCGACCCGGCCCCAGCCCTCGCAACCGATCGCGCCGAACGCCTCGAGCGCCAGCGTACGGATGCGTACCGACAACGCTTCGTCGATCGGTGCCGGGCACAGGTAGCGCGTGTCGTCGGTGAAGTACTTGTTCTGGTAGTCGTAGTTGCCGCCGGGCGCGACGATCTCGATGATCGGCAGCGCCGCCGGTCGTCCGAGGACGCGTTCGACGATCGCGACCGTCAGCTCGCGGCCCGCGATGAACTCCTCGGCCAGCACGACGTCGTCGAAGCGCGCGGCGAGCCCGAACGCCTCGCCCATCTGCGAGTAGCCGGCGACCTTCGAGATGCCGATCGTCGACCCTTCGTGCGGCGGCTTGACGATCAACGGGAGACCGAGCACGTCGGGCACCTGGCGCAGGTCGCTGTTGCCGTCGAGCACGAGGTACCGCGGCGTCGGCAGGTGACGGCTCTCCCAGATCCGCTTCGTGAAGACCTTGTCCATCGCGATCGCCGAGCCCATCACGCCGCTGCCGGTGTACGGGATGCCGAGCAGCTCGAGCGCGCCCTGGATCGCGCCGTCCTCGCCGAAGCGGCCGTGGAGCGCGACGAAGACGCGGTCGAAGCGTTCGTCGGCCAGTTCCCCGAGCGGACGTTCGGCCGGGTCGAACGGGTGCGCGTCGACATGGCGCGCACGCAGCGCCTTCAGGACGCCGGTGCCCGACATCAACGAGATCTCGCGCTCCGCCGAGTGGCCGCCGAGCAGCACGCCGACCTTGCCGAAGCGCTCCGCGTCCGGCTTCATCGCGTCTTCTCCAGCAGCCGACCGGGCACGCCGCCGATCGAGCCGGCGCCCATCGTGATGACGACGTCGCCGTCGCGGACGATGCCGAGGATCGCGTCCGGCATCGCGTCGATCTCGTCGACGAAGAGCGGCTCGACGCGCCCGGTGACGCGCACGGCGCGCGCGAGCGAGCGTCCGTCGGCGGCCACGATCGGCGGCTCGCCGGCCGCGTAGACCTCGCCGAGCACGACCGCGTCGGCCGACGACAGCACGCGCGCGAAGTCCTCGAACAGGTCGCGGGTTCGCGTGTAGCGATGCGGCTGGAACGCGAGCACGACGCGCCGTCCGGGGAACGCGCCGCGCGAGGCCGCGAGCGTCGCGGCCATCTCGACCGGGTGATGGCCGTAGTCGTCGATCAGCGTGAACGAGCCGGCCGATGCGACGCCGTCGACCGCGGGGATCGGGACCTCGCCGAGGCGCTGGAAGCGCCGCCCGACGCCGGTGAAGTGCGCGAGCGCCTCGCGGATCGCCGCGTCGTCGATGTTGAGCTCGGTCGCGACGGCGATCGCGGCGAGCGCGTTCTGCACGTTGTGGTCGCCCGGCAGGTTGAGCGTGACGTCGAGCGGCGCCAGCGTCACGCCGTTCTGGCGCGTCACCGTGAAGCGCATGCGGCCGCCTTCGGCGCGGATGTCGGTGGCGCGGATCTGCGCGTCCGGGTGGAAGCCGTAGGTTGTCAGCGGCTTCGAGATCAGCGGCATGATCTCGCGCACGTTCGCGTCGTCGAGGCAGACCACCGCCGTGCCGTAGAACGGCAGCCGCTGCGTGAACTCGATGAACGCCTGCTTGAGGCGCGCGAAGTCGTGGCCGTAGGTCTCCATGTGATCGGCGTCGATGTTCGTGATCACCGCCATCACCGGCAGCAGGTTGAGAAACGACGCGTCCGACTCGTCGGCCTCGACGACGATGTAGTCGCCCTGGCCCAGCCGCGCGTTCGCGCCGGCGCTGTTGAGCCGCCCGCCGATCACGAACGTCGGGTCGAGGCCGGCCTGCGCGAGCACCGACGCGACGAGGCTCGTAGTGGTCGTCTTGCCGTGGGCGCCGGCGATCGCGATGCCGCGTTTCAAGCGCATCAGCTCGCTCAGCATCACCGCGCGCGGCACGACCGGGATGCGCCGCGCCCGCGCCTCGACCACCTCCGGGTTGTCGTTGCGCACCGCGCTCGACACGACGATCGCGTCCGCGTCGGCGACGTGCGCGGCGTCGTGACCCTTCCTGACGATGGCGCCGAACTGCACGAGGCGCTGCGTCGCCGCGTTGCTCGACAGGTCCGATCCGGTGATCGTGTAGCCGAGGTTCAGCAGCACCTCGGCGATGCCGCTCATGCCGGATCCTCCGATGCCCACGAAATGGATGCTCCGAATCTTGTGCTTCATCGCACCGACTCGCCTTCGATCGTGACCGTCCACGTGGGCATCGGCGTCGATGCTGCGCATCGAGCCCCAGGGTGACGACGCGGCCGCGGTGCGGCCGGTGTGCCCACGAAATGGATGCTCCGAATCTTGTGCTTCACGCGGATTCCTTCCGCGCGATCGCCTCGATCTCGTCGGCGACCGTCGCGGTCGCCTGCGGCTTGCCGAGCGCGCGTGCCGCTTCGGCCATCCCGGCCAGGCGGTCGCGCGTGAACGACGCGAGAAGCGCGGCCAGCGACGCGGCCGTCAGCTCGGCTTGCGGCAGGTGGATCGCCGCGCCCGCCGCCGCGAGGTAGACCGCGTTGTCGCGCTGATGCGTGGTCGTCGATGCGAGCAACGGCACGAGCACGCTCGCGACGCCGGCCGCGGTGAGTTCGCTGACGGTGATGGCACCGGCCCGGCAGATGACGAGATCGGCCGCCGCGTAGCAGGCCGCGATGTCGGCGATGAACGGCTCGACGGTCGCGGCCACTCCGACGTCCCGGTAGACCGCCGCGAGCGCCTCGGCATGCGCCGCGCCCGCCTGATGGACCACGACCGGCCGATCCGCCTCGGGCCGCATCGCGAGCGCAAGCGGCACGTGACGGTTGAGCGTCGCCGCGCCCAGGCTGCCGCCGATGACCAGCAGGCGGAGCGGCCCGCGCCGCGCGGCGTAGCGGCCGGCCGGCGGCGGCATCGCGCCGATCGCCGCGCGCACCGGACTGCCGGTCCAGACCGCCTTCCGGTCCGATGCGTCGACCCGACCGGGCAGGCCGAACATCAGGCGGCTCGCGAACGGCTTCAGCGCGCGGTTCGACAGCAGCAGCGCCGAGTCGCTGTTCATCAGCGCGAGCGGGATGCGCGCGAGGGCCGCGGCGAACCCGCCCGGCACGGTGACGTAGCCGCCCATGCCGAGCACCGCGTGCGGCTTCAGCGTCGACACGAACCGGACGCTCTCGAGCAGGCCGGCGACGAGTTGCACGAGCCCGCGGAGCGCATGCGCCAGTCCCTTGCCGCGCATCCCCGAGAACGCGATCGTGTCGAGCGCGATTCCGGCCTCGGGCACGAGCCGGTTCTCCATGCCGTGCGACGTGCCGAGCCAGCGGATCGCCCACCCGCGCGCCTGCATCGTCTCGGCGATCGCGAGGCCCGGCATGATGTGCCCGCCGGTGCCGCCGGCCATGATGAGGAGGGTGCGGGTCATGCGCGCCCGCACGATCGTTGCCGATGCAACGACACGGGGTTCCCGCGTTCGCGGGAACGACGAAGCGGAGCGAGGAACATCCGTCGTTCCCGCGTACG
>CAXTDA010000248.1:4911-6405 GCA_964242935.1 uncultured Burkholderiaceae bacterium
ACCATGCGCCCCGTGCACCACCCGGCGGCCCCCGGTCGGCGGCAACCCGGCGTCGCTCAGCGGCCGGTTCATACGCGCCCCCCGCGCATGAGAATCCGGTTTTCGTAATCCACCCGCAGCACCAGCGCGAACGCGACGCAATTGACCAGGATGCCGCTGCCGCCGTAGCTCATCAGCGGCAACGTCAGCCCCTTCGTCGGCAACAGACCGAGGTTCACGCCCATGTTGATGAACGCCTGCACGCCGATCCAGATGCCGACGCCCTTCGCGACGAGACCGGCGTAGGTGCGTTCGAGCGCGATCGCCTGGCGGCCGATCGCGAACGCGCGCTGCACCAGCCAGAAGAAGAGGCTGATCACGACCGCGACGCCGACCAGGCCGAGCTCCTCGCCGATCACCGCGAGCAGGAAGTCGGTGTGCGCCTCGGGCAGGTAGTGCAGCTTCTCGACGCTGCCGCCGAGCCCGACGCCGAGCCACTCGCCGCGGCCGAACGCGATCAGCGAATGCGTCAGCTGATAGGCCTTGCCGGCCGCGTTGTCCTCGTCGAACGGATCGAGATACGCGAAGAAGCGCGCGCGCCGCCACGGGTTCAGCATCACCATCAGGACGAAGCCGATCACCATGACGAGGCTGAGGCCCGCGAACATCCGCGCGTTGACGCCGCCGAGGAACAGGATGCCGAACGCGATCGCCGCGATCACCATGAACGCGCCGAGGTCGGGCTCGAGCTGCAGCAGCGCGCCGACCAGAAGTACCACCGCGGCCATCGGCAGGAAGCTCTTCGCGAGGCGGTGCATCAAGGCCTGCTTCCGCACCGTGTAGTCGGCCGCGTACAGCACGACCATCAGCTTCATCACCTCGGACGGCTGGAGGTTCATCGCGTACAGCGTGATCCAGCGCTTGGCCCCGTTGACGCCGTGGCCGATGCCGGGAACGAGCACCAGCACGAGCAGCACGATCGTCGCGACGAAGAAGTACGGCGACCAGCGCTGCCACTTCGACAGCGGGACGCGGAACGCGACCGCCGCCGCGACGAAGCCGATCGCGATGAACAGGGCCTGGCGCGACAGGAAGTAGGTCGCGGTCGGCTTCAGGCCCTTGAACTTCGGCGACTCTGACAGCGCGATCGACGCCGAGAAGATCATCACGAGCCCGAGCAGCATCAACCCGGTGCACACGAAGACGAGCGGCTTGTCCCATTCCATCATCGTCGAGCGCACCGGCCGCAGCGGATCGACCGCATGCCGCGCGCGCGTCGGCGCCGCACCGCCGTTCCGTTCGCTGCGCGGGCCGATCCCGCCGAGCAGGCCGTTCAGCATGTCGCGTCCTCCACGTGCGCAGCGAGCCGCCGGACCGCCGCGACGAAGACCGCCGCGCGCTCCGCGTAGTCGCGGAACATGTCGAGGCTCGCGCAGGCCGGCGACAGCAGGACGACATCGCCCGGCGCGGCGCGGCGCGCGGCTTCGTCGACGGCCTCGTCGAGCGTGTCGCAGT
>CAXTDA010000249.1:0-6403 GCA_964242935.1 uncultured Burkholderiaceae bacterium
GCATCGGCCAGTTGCGGCACGACGTCGCGCGCGCGACCGTGGAGGACGATCGGCCGGGCGCGGCGGTCCGGCGACGCGTCGCAGAGCGCGTCGGACAACTCGACGATGCTGGCGCGGATGAATTCGACGCGGCGGTCCTCGCGGAGGCCGCGCGCGAGCAGCGGCTCGAGGATCTCGGTGTCGAACACGAACACGCACCAGACCGACCGGCAGGTGCGGAGCGCGTGCGACAGCGCGGCGTGGTCCTCGACGCGGAGGTCGCGGCGAAACCAGACCAGCCCGCGCTCGTGTTCGGGTTCGTGCAGCGCCATGGGGACTTTCGACGGAAGGACGGCGGATGCCGGCACGCGAAGCGGTGCCGGGAACGAGACGACGCGGGGGGGGGGTCGATTGTGCCGACCGGACCCGCCGTTTACAATGCGCGCATGTCCGACCACGCGCCTGCGGACGGCAAGACGGATGGTTCGAACGACGCTTCCATCCCGTCCACGCTCAGTCTCGCGAACCACTTCCTGATCGCCATGCCGAGCATGGCCGACTCGCGTTTTTCCGACACCGTCGTCTACCTGCTCGAGCACACCGCCGAGCGCGCGATGGGCGTCGTCATCAACCGGCCTACCGACCTCACGCTCGAAAAGCTGTTCGAGCGCGTCGACATGAAGCTCGAGATCGCGATGCTCGGCGCACAACCGGTGTGTTACGGCGGGCCGATGGCCACCGACCGCGGCTTCGTCCTGCACGATCAGTCCGACGCCGACTACGGTTCGACGCTGACGGCGCGCGGCGACGACGGCAACGGCCTGTCGCTGACCACGTCGAAGGACGTGCTCGAGGCGATGGCCGATGGGCGCGGGCCGAAGCACGTGATGGTCGCGCTCGGCTACGCGGGTTGGGACGCCGGGCAGCTCGAGAGCGAGATCGCGCTGAACGCGTGGCTGACGGTGCCGGCCGATCCCGCCGTCGTGTTCGACGTGCCGCATGCGCACCGGCGGGCGTCGGCGATCCACCTGCTCGGCTTCGATCCGGCGATGCTGTCCGGCGAGGCCGGCCATGCGTGACCGCCGCCTCCCGACGCTCGCGCCGTCCGCCGCCCCGACGCCGCGTCCTCATTGAGCGAGACGGTCCTCGGCTTCGACGTGGGCGCACGCCGCATCGGCGTCGCGGTCGGCAACACGCTGCTGCGCCGGGCCCGTCAGGCGGCGATCGTCACCCCGACCGCGGACGACGACGGGGCGGCGGCAGTCGCGGAACTCGTGCGCGAGTGGCAGCCCGAGCGCCGCGGCGTCGGCATGCCGCTCGCGCTCGACGGTGACGGTGACGGTGGCGACGATGCAGCGGCCCGGAAGCCGAGTCCCGCGCTCGCGCGTTGCGAGCGCTTCGCGGCCGGCGTCGCCCGACGCTACGGCCTGCCGGTCGAGCGCGTCGACGAGCGCTACAGCTCGATCGACGCCGACCATCTGCATCGCGACCGCCGCCGGGCCGGGCTGGCGCGCCGCGCGAAGACGCTGGACGACGTCGCCGCCGAGGTGATCCTGCAGCGCTGGTTCGACGCGCTGCCGGGATCGGCATGACGGCGGCGCCGGCCGGCTACGAGGCGACCGCATCGGCCCCCGACGCCGAGGCGCTGTACGCGTCGCTGAAGGCGACGCTGGCGTCGCAGGTTCGCGATGCGGCCGACCGTCGCCCGCGCATCGTCGGCATCCACAGCGGCGGGACGTGGGTCGGCGAACGGCTGCATCGCGACCTCGGGCTGCCGGGCCGTCCGGGGGCGCTCGACATCTCGTTCTACCGCGACGACTTCGGGCGCATCGGCCTCCACGGCCAGGTCAAGCCGACCGACATCGACTTCGACGTCGACGGCGCGGACATCCTGCTGGTCGACGACGTGCTGTACACCGGTCGCACGCTGCGCGGCGCGCTCAACGTGCTGTTCGACTTCGGCCGGCCGGCGCGCGTCGACCTCGCGGTGCTGGTCGATCGGCAGACGCCGGCCGGCGACGCGCGCGAGATGCCGATCGCGGCGCGCTGGTCCGGCGCGCGCCTGTGCCTCGAGCGCGACAGCGAGTTCGTGCTCGCGCGCGACGGCGATCGCTTTCGCTTCACCGTCGAGAAGACCGCGCGGACCGGCTGACCGACGGGCTGAACCCAGCGATGCTGAATCCGCAATTGAACCGCGACGGCAGCCTGCGGCACCTGCTGTCGGTGGAGGGCCTGCCGCGCGCGTTGATCGTCCACATCCTCGACACGGCGGCCGGCTTCGCGGGGCTCGTCGACCCGCGGCGCGAGGTCAAGAAGCTGCCGCTGCTGCGCGGCCGCAGCGTCTTCAACCTGTTCTTCGAGAACTCGACGCGCACGCGCACGACGTTCGAGATCGCGGCCGCGCGTCTGTCGGCCGACATCATCAACCTGCATGTCGCCGCGTCGTCGACGAACAAGGGCGAGTCGCTGCTCGACACGATCGACAACCTGTCCGCGATGCATGCCGACATCTTCGTCGTGCGGCATGCGCAGAGCGGCGCCCCCTACCTGATCGCGAAGCACCTCGACGAAGCGCGGCGCGGCGTCGACGAACCGAACATCCACGTCATCAACGCCGGTGACGGCCGGCACGCGCACCCGACCCAGGGCCTGCTCGACGCCTACACGATCCGTCACTACAAGCAGGACTTCACGACGCTGCGCGTCGCGATCGTCGGCGACGTGCTGCATTCGCGCGTCGCGCGGAGCGACATCCACGCGCTGACCACGCTCGGCGTCCCCGAGATCCGCGTGATCGGCCCGCGGACGCTGTTGCCGGCGGGGCTCGAGCAGATGGGCGTGTCGGTCCACACCGACATGGCGAAGGGTCTCGACGGCGTCGACGTGATCATGATGCTGAGGCTGCAGAACGAACGCATGAACGGGGCGTTGCTGCCGTCGGCGCACGAATACTTCAGGAGCTACGGCCTGACCGCCGAGAAGCTCGCGCTCGCCGCGCCCGACGCGATCGTGATGCATCCGGGACCGATGAACCGCGGCGTCGAGATCGAGTCGTCGGTGGCCGACGGATCGCAGAGCGTGATCCTGCCGCAGGTCACGTTCGGCATCGCGATCCGCATGGCGGTGATGAGCATCCTGGTGTCCGGATGAAGCTGCGCATCGATGGTGGCCGCGTCGTCGATCCGGCCACGGCGCTCGACGCCCTGCGCGACGTGCTCGTCGACGACGGCCTCGTCGTCGGCATCGTCGACGCGGGCACGCACGACGAATTCGTCGCGGACCGGACCTACGATGCGACCGGCCTCGTCGTCTGCCCCGGCCTCGTCGACCTCTCGGCGCGTCTCCGCGAGCCCGGGTCCGGCTATCGCGCGACGCTCGAGTCCGAGGTCGACGCGGCACTGGCGGGCGGCGTCACGTCGCTGGTCTGCCCGCCCGACACCGAGCCGCCGCTCGACGAGCCGGGACTGGTCGAGATGCTGAAGCACCGGGCGCGGACGTTGAACCGCACGCACGTCTATCCGCTCGGCGCGCTGACGATGGGTCTCGCCGGGACCGCGCTGACCGAGATGTGCGAGCTCGACGAGGCCGGCTGCGTCGGCTTCTCGCAGGCCGACGTCCCGGTCGCCGACACGCAGGTGCTGCTGCGCGCGTTGCAGTACGCGCAGACCTTCGGCTTCACCGTGTGGTGGCGGCCGCAGGACGCCCATCTCGGCCGCGGCGGCGTCGCGGCGAGTGGCGCGGTCGCGGCGCGGCTCGGTCTGCCGTCGATCCCCGCATCGAACGAGACGGTCGCGCTGCTGACGCTCTTCGAGCTGCTGCGCGGCTTCGGCGACGAGGGCGGTCGGAGCGCCGCGCCGCGCGTGCATCTCTGCCGCCTGTCGTCGGCGCGCGGGCTCGCGCTCGTCAAGGCGGCCCGCGACGAGGGGTTGCCGGTGACCGCGGACGTCGCGGTCCATCACCTGCACCTGATCGACGTCGACATCGGCTTCTTCGATCCGCGTTGCCGCATCGACCCGCCGCTCCGCGGCCAGCGCGACCGCGCGGCGATACGCGCGGCGCTTGCGGACGGCACCGTCGACGCGATCTGCTCGGACCACGCGCCGGTCGACGACGACGCGAAGCTGCTGCCGTTCGGCCAGGCCGAGCCGGCCGCGTCCGCGCTCGAGCTGCTGTTGCCGCTCGTGTTGAAGTGGGCGGACGAGGAGCGCCTGCCGCTGGTCGATGCGCTCGCGTGCATCACGCGACGCGCGGCCGGGGTCCTCGCGCGGCCTGCCGCGATGTCGACCAGCGCGCCGAGCGGTCGCATCGAGGTCGGCGGCGTCGCCGATCTCTGCGTGTTCGACGCGGAAGCACGCTGGGTCGTGTCGCCCGCGACGCTGAAGAGCCACGGCAAGAACACGCCGTTCGTCGGCTACGAGATGAAGGGCCGGGTGCGCGCGACGATTGTCGGCGGCGCCGTCGTGCACGAGGTCCGCGGCTGAGGCCGCCCGTGCCGCCGCGGCGGAGCGGTCGCCGATGATCGCGTCGCTGCGCTTCGCCTGGACGATGGTCCGGGTCACGGTGCACGTCGCGCGCGCGGCCGCGACCGTCGGCGGCGTGTTCCCGTTCTGTTCGCACGCGACGCGGCAGCGCCTGATCCGCCGCTGGTCCGCCGGCGTCCTCGCGGTCTGCCGCATCGAGCTCCGCATCGTCGGCTTGTCGCGCCACGCGGCCGGACGGGACGCGATCGTCGAACGCTTGCTGCAGCCCGGCGGTGGCGGCGCGATGCTGGTGATGAACCACGTGTCGTGGGTCGACATCTTCATCGTCCACTCGCTGCGCGCGGCGCGCTTCGTCGCGAAGGCCGAGATCGCCCGCTGGCCGCTGCTCGGCTATCTCACCGACCGCACCGGCGCGCTGTTCATCGAACGCGGCAAGCGCCACGCGGTCCGCGAGGTGAACCATCGCGCCGCCGAGCTGCTCAGGCACGGCGAGTTGATCGGCATGTTCCCGGAAGGCGCGGTCGGCGACGGCAGGCGGCTGCTGCCGTTCCACGCCAACCTGATCCAGCCGGCGATCGATGCCCGCGTGCCGATCGTCGTCGCGGGGCTGCGCTATCGCGATGTCGACGGACGGTCGACGACCGCGATCGACTACACCGGCGACATCACGCTGCTCCAGTCGATCGTGCGCATCGCGCGGCACGGTCCGCTGGTCGCCGAACTCCACGTGATCGACGCGCTCGACGGTGGCGCGTCGAACCGCCACCAGGTCGCGCGGACCGCCCGCGCGCTGATCGCCGAGGCGCTCGCCTTCGACGACGACGTCGAGGAGGCGGCCGAAGGCGTGTCGACGGTGATCGTCGTGCCCGACGATGTTTCGGCGCAGAGCGCCGCGGGCAAGCGCCCGGGACCACCGTTCGAGTCCCGGGACGAGCTGTTGTAAGGGAGCCGTCCATACGCGGCCGCTGTCGAGCGGACCGACCGCTGCGCTACCGGGTTACGCTGCAACATGCGACCTCTCCCCGGAGCCCGATCCGAGCGTTCGATGCGTGCCTGGCTTCGATGGGAATCGCTCGCGTTGCTGGCGACGATCCCCGCGTTCTACCTGGCCCTCCTGGCGAATGGCCGCGCCGTCGGGGCGTGCCTGTACCTGGTCGCATCGCTGGTCAGCGGGCTGGTCGTTCTGCGGGGCCTGTCGATCGCGGCACCGGGGACGTCCCGCCTTCGATCGCTCGCGCGGCGACGGGTCGGCGTGTTGCTGGTGGCGGGGCTGGTGCTCTCCGCGCTGCTGCCGGTCGGCGACGAACCGCGGGTGCTGGTCGTCCGGCTCGCGACGGCGCTGCTCGTCGTCCTGCGGCTCGGCGAATCGCTGTTGCCGGGAGTGTGGCGACACGAGGTGCCGAAGTTCCTGACGCTGGCGATCCTGGCACTCGTCCTCTGCGGGGCCGGCTTCTGGTGGCTGGAGCCGCGGGCGACGACCTTCGGCGACGGGTTGTGGCTCGCCTTCACGACCGCGGCGACGGTGGGCTACGGGGACATCGTGCCCAGCACGCCCGCGTCCAAGATCTTCGCCGTGTTCGTCGTGCTGCTGGGCGTCTCGCTGATCTCCCTCGTGACGGCCGCCGTCGCGGCGACCTGGGTGCAGGCCGAGGAGCGCGAGATCGAGAAGGACATCCTGCGCGACCTGCACCGGCAGTTGAAGGGGATCGACGAGGAATTGAAGGCGCTGCGTCGCGACCTCGACCGCGTGCGCGGCGACTCGTGAGCAGGCGCCCGGACGCGCGTCATCCCGGCGCCAGAGCCTGCGGACAGGCGACCTGGTACACCGTTCGATCCTCGAGACGGATCGCGGTCAGCATGTCGCCCCACACGCAGCCGCTGTCGAGCGCGATGACGTCGTCGCGCACCATCACGCCGAGCGTCGACCAGTGGCCGAACACCAC
>CAXTDA010000250.1:0-6344 GCA_964242935.1 uncultured Burkholderiaceae bacterium
CCGGCTACGGCGGGCTGCTCCACGCGCTCACCGCGGCGGCCAACCCGTTCATCGATTCGCTCGTCCTCGCGCTGTCGATCCTCGCCCAGTTGCTGATGGTCGCGCGGACGGTCGAGACCTGGACGGTGTGGCTGGTCGTCGACTGCATCGCGGTGCCGCTCTACGCGTCGAAGGGATTGTGGATGACGGCCGCGGTCTACGCGTTCTTCCTGGTCCTGGTGGTGATGGGCTGGGTGCGCTGGTCGCGGCTGATGGGTCGCGCCGGTCCCGTGGTGGCGGCTTGAACGGGCTGGCGCCCGCGGTTCGAGCGCCTTCGGCATTCGCGGCCGACGGGCCGGCCTCGACCGACGCGCGCCACGTCGCGCGCATCGCCATCGTGGGCGGCGAGAGCACCGGCAAGAGCACGCTCGTCGCCGGGCTCGGCGGGCGCTACGGCGAGCCGTGCGTCGCCGAATACGGCCGCACGCTGTGGGAGCAGCAGGGCGGCCACGTCGACTACCGCGACCTGCGGGCGATCGGCGTCCGCCACGTCGCCGACGAGGACGCGGCCGTCGCGCGATCGAAGCGCTGCGTGTTCATCGACACGACGCCGCTGACGACGCTCTGGTACAGCATCGACGGCTACGGCTCGGCCGATCCGCAACTGATCGAGCTGAGCTGGCGGCGCTACGACATGACGCTGGTCTGTGCGCCCGACTTCGCGTTCGTGCAGGACGGCTCGCGGTCGTCGGAGGACTTCCGCCTGCGCCACGACCGCTGGATCCGCGCGATCCTGCGCGCGCGCGGCGTCGACTACGTCGATGTCCGCGGTTCGGTCGCCGAACGTCTTGCGCAGGTGTCGGCGCTGATCGATCCGCTGTTCGGACCCGCGTGACGTGACGTTCGAACACGCGATCCGCGTCTATTACGAGGACACCGATACCGGCGGCATCGTCTTCTACGCGAACTACCTCAAGTTCTTCGAGCGGGCGCGCACCGAGTGGCTGCGGCAGGGCGCCCCCGGCGTCCCGGGCATCTCGCAGCAGCGGCTCGCCGACGATCTGGCGCTGATGTTCGTGGTCCGCTCGACGACCGTCGACTATCGCCGTCCGGCGCGCCTCGACGACCTGATCCGCGTCGTATCGACGGTCGAACGCGCGGGCCGGGTCGGGATCGACTTCCACCAGGAGGCGCACGTGCAGGGTCCCGACGGTCGCGAGCAGCTCGTCGCGGTCGGCCGCATCAAGGTTGCGTGCGTGTCGCGATCCGGGCTGAAGCCGGCGGCGATTCCCGACGCGGTCCGTGACATCTTCGTCGAGCGGTCGTCTAAATGACCGCGTCGCGCGTTGCGTTGCTGGGACGCATCGGTGAACCTCCGCCGTCTCGCGGGGTCGACAACGCCGTTCGTTCCCCGATCCCTGCCGCTTCCGCCGCCATCTTCTGCCGCGCCTCGCCGATGCCCGCCCCTCGCCCATGAACGTCTCGCAGGACATGTCGATCCTCTCGCTGGTCGCGAACGCGAGCGTGCTCGTGCAGATCGTGCTGGCGCTGCTGCTGCTGGTGTCGTTGATGAGCTGGACGTACATCTTCCGGAAGATCTTCGACGTCAAGAAGGCGCAGCGCCAGACCGACCGTTTCGAGGAAGACTTCTGGTCGGGCGGCGACCTCGCCGACCTCTATGCGCGCGTCAACAACCGTCGCGAGCAGGTCGGCGCCGAAGGCCGCGTGTTCGAGGCCGGCATGCGCGAGTTCCTCAAGTTCCGCCAGCAGAAGAGCGACACCGGTGCACAGCTCGACGCGGCGCGCCGCGCGATGCGGGCCGCGTTCCAGCGCGAGATGGACGTTCTCGAGGCGCACCTGTCGTTCCTCGCGTCGGTGGGTTCGGTGAGCCCGTACGTGGGCCTGTTCGGCACCGTGTGGGGCATCATGAACGCGTTCCGCAGCCTCGCGAACGTGCAGGCCGCGACGCTCGCGCACGTGGCGCCCGGCATCGCCGAGGCGCTGGTCGCGACCGCGATCGGCCTCTTCGCGGCGATCCCGGCCGTCATCGCGTACAACCGCTTCATCCACGAGACCGACCGGCTCGCGGTGCGCTTCGAGAACTTCATCGAGGAGTTCTCGAACATCCTGCAGCGGCAGGCGAGGTGAGCTGATGGCCGGGTCCGTGTCGCGGGGTTCGCAGATGCGCGGCGGTCGCAGCCGACGCGCGATGAGCGACATCAACGTGGTGCCTTACATCGACGTGATGCTGGTGCTGCTGATCATCTTCATGGTCGCGGCGCCGCTGACGTCGCCGGGCACGATCGACCTGCCGAGCGTGGCGAAGAGTTCGCAGGCGAAGGAAGACCCCATCAGCGTGATCGTCAATGCCGACAAGACCATCAGCGTCAAGGACATCAAGGGGGGCAACGAGCGCAAGGCCACGGCGAAGGAAGTGGCGGGCATCGTGCGCGACATGCAGGGCGGCAATGCTCAACGGCCGGTCGTGATCTCGGGCGACAAGAAGGTCGAGTACGACACGATCCTGCAGATCATGGACGCGCTCCAGCAGCAGGGCATCGCCCGCGTCGGCCTGTCCGTGAAGCCGAAGGGTTGAGCCCGTGACCGCCGCCGTCGCCCGTCCGTACGCAGTGCCGCCGAGCGGCGGCAGCGGTCGCGCGATCGTGCTCGCGGTGCTGATGCATCTGCTGCTCGGCGGGCTGCTGTTCTTCGGCATCCGCTGGCAGAGCAGCCCGCCGGCGGTGGTCCAGGCCGAGCTGTGGAGCGCGACGCCGCAGACCGCGGCCCCGGCACCGCGTCCCGCCGTGATCGAACCCGCGCCGACGCCGAAGGTCGAGGCGCCGCGCCCCGAGCCGAAGGTCGAGCCCGCGCCGCCGCCGCCGAAGGCCGACATCGTCGAGAAGGCGCCGGCGAAGGTCGAGCCGAAGAAGAAGGAGCCGCCGAAGGTCGAGCCGCCGAAAGTCGAGCCACCGAAGGTGCAGGCGAAGGTGCAGCCGCCGCCGCCGAAGGTCGAGGCGAAGCCGAAGCCGAACCCGGAGCTGTTGAAGCTGCAGCAGCAGGCGGCGGTCGAGGTCCCGCAGCGTCCGCCCTCGGAGCTGAACAGCCTGCTCGCCGCGGCTGACAAGGAGTCGACCGGCAAGGACGCGAAGACGAGCGGGCCACGCGGAAACGACACCTACATCGGTCGTCTGGTCCGCGCGATCCGGTCGCAAATGCGCTACCCCGCAAGCGCGACCGGCAATCCGTTCGTGACGATGCGGATCGAGCAGCTGCCTGACGGCGAGGTGAGCAACGTGACGGTCAAGAAGTCGAGCGGCGTTCAGGCCTTCGACGACGCGGTCGAGCGCGCAATCCACGCCGCGTCGCCGCTTCCACGCGACGAGCAGGGCAAGGCCGCGCCCCGCCTCGAACTCGACTACTACATGTACGACAAGAAATGAACGCGAGCACCTTCCGACCCTCGAAGCGACTCGTGTCACCCACCGGATGATGGCCTCCATGTCCACGTTCCTTCGATCGTCCTTTCGCACGTCGTGCCTCGCTGCGCTGGCTTTGGTCGCCGCGACCGGTACGGCCTACGGGCAGCTGAAGTTCGAGATCTCCGGCTCGGGCGCGAACCAGATCCCGATCGCCACCGCGGCGTTCGCGGCCAGCGGCAACCCGCCGCAGGACATCGCGCAGATCGTCCGCGACGACCTGGCCCGGAGCGGCCTCTTCAAGAACGTCGACGCGGGTCCGACGCCGCTCTCGGACACCACCGCGATCAACTTCGGCGAATGGAAGGGCCGCGGCGCCGACGCGGTCGTGACCGGCAGCGCGAGCCGCCTCGCGGACGGCCGCTTCGACGTCCGCTTCAAGCTCTACGACACCGGCCGCCAGCTCGACCTCGGCGGCCTCGCGCTGACGTCGACGGCCGCGAACCTGCGGCTCTCGGCGCACCGCGTGTCCGACTACGTCTACGAGAAGCTGACCGGCGAGAAGGGCGTGTTCTCGACCCGCATCGCGTACGTGGTCAAGCAGGGGCCGCAGCGCTACCAGCTGCAGGTCGCCGATGCCGACGGCTTCAACGCGCAGGACGCGCTGGTGTCGCGCGAGCCGATCATCTCGCCCGCGTGGTCGCCCGACGGCACGCGCCTCGCGTACGTGTCGTTCGAGGCGCGAAAGCCCGTCATCTACGTGCACACGATCGCGACCGGGCAGCGGGTGCCGGTCGCGAACTTCAAGGGCAGCAACAGCGCGCCGTCGTGGTCGCCCGACGGCCGCCAGCTCGCGATCACGCTCAGCCGCGACGGCAACTCGCAGGTCTACCTGATCAACGCCGACGGTTCGAACGCGCGCCGGCTCACGCAGTCGAGCGGCATCGACACCGAAGCCGAGTTCTCGCCCGACGGCGCCAGCGTCTACTTCACGAGCGACCGCGGCGGCGGCCCGCAGATCTATCGCATGGCCGCCGGGGGCGGCGACGCGCAGCGCGTCACGTTCAAGGGCGACTACAACATCAGCCCGCGGGTCGCGCCGGACGGCAATTCGATCGCGTACGTGTCGCGCCGCGGCGGCCGCTTCCAGGTCTACATCCTCGACCTCGCGGGCAGCCAGGAGACGCTGCTCACCGACACCGCGCGCGACGAGTCGCCGAGCTTCGCGCCGAACGGCAAGCTGATCCTCTACGCGACCGACGTCGGCGGCCGCGGCGTCCTCGCGATGGTGTCGTCGGACGGCCGCGTCAAGCAGCGCATCACGACGTCGCAGGGCGGCGACGTCCGCGAGCCGACCTGGGGACCCTACCTGCCATGACCTTCCCGCCGTCGGTGTTGCCTGACCGCACCACTCATCGTGTCCGATCGACACGCCGGCGACGATCTGCCATATAACTCTCGCCGCACCAATCCCACTCGAACCGCCCCTCCAAGGAGAAACTCCATGAAATTCGGCTTTCAGCATGGCGTGATCGCAGCCACGCTCCTCGTCCTCGGTGCCTGCAGCAGCGGCACCAAGCTCGACACCCCGGCACCGGTCACCGACACCTCGTCGGGCGCGACCCCGGCCGAAACCAACCGCGTTCCGACCGTCAACGCCGACTCGTCCGGGCTCGATCCCGAGGCGCGCGCGCTGATGGAGAAGAGCGTGTACTTCGACTACGACAGCTACGTGGTCAAGGATCAGTACCGCTCGATGATCGACGCGAACGGCCGGTTCCTGAACGCCAACCGGGCGCGGAAGGTCATCGTCCAGGGCAATACCGACGAACGCGGGGGCAGCGAATACAACCTCGCACTCGGCCAGAAGCGCGCCGAAGCGGTCCGGAAGCAACTCGCGCTGGTCGGCGTTCCCGAGAGCCAGATCGAGGCGGTCAGCCTCGGCAAGGAGAAGCCGCGCGCGACGACGCATGACGAGGCCGGCTGGGCCGAGAACCGCCGCGCCGACTTCGTCTACCAGGCGCGGTGATGCGGGCGGGTGACGCGCGGCGTTCTCGCCCGGGTCGCTCGGCCGCCGCATCGGCGGCGGTCCGCGGCCTCGTCCTGGTCGCGGCGTCGGCCGCGTGCATGGTCGCGAGCGGGCCGGCATCCGCGGGGCTGTTCGACGACGACGAGGCCCGCAAGGCGATCCTCGACCTTCGCGCGAAGTCCGATGCGAACCAGCGCGACATCGCGAGCCAGCTCGAGATCCAGCGCCGCAACCAGGCCGACGTGACGAACCAGATCGAGTCGCTGCGCCAGGAGATCGCGCGTCTGCGCGGCTCGATCGAGTCGCTGACCAACGACCTCGTCAACGAGCAGAAGCGGAACAAGGACTTCTACGTCGACCTCGACGGGCGCCTGCGCAAGGTGGAGCCGCAGCCCACCACGGTCGACGGCCAGACCACGACGGTCGATCCGAACGAAGCGAAGTCCTACGAAGCGGCGCTCGCGCAGTTCAAGGCGAGCGACTTCAAGGGATCGATCGCGTCGTTCCAGGCCTTCCTGACGCGCTACCCGCAGTCGGCATATGCGCCGGCGGCGCAGTACTGGATCGGCACCGGCTATTACGCGCAGCGCGACTACAAGCAGGCGATCGCCGCGCAGCAGCTCGTGATCAAGAACTACCCGACCAGCCCGCGCGCCGCCGACGCGCTGCTCAACATCGCGAGCAGCCAGGTCGACATGGGCGACAAGCGCGCGGCCCGGACGACGCTCGAGTCGCTGGTCGCGAAGTACCCCGACGCCCCGGCCGCCGCCACCGCGCGCGACCGGATCGCGACCCTTCGCTGACCGGTGCGCAGCAGCCGTTCGTTTGACCGGGGACGCCCGCCTTCCTATAATCGCGGTCCCTCGGGTCGTTAGCTCAGCTGGTAGAGCAGCGGACTTTTAATCCGTTGGTCGTGGGTT
>CAXTDA010000251.1:0-6299 GCA_964242935.1 uncultured Burkholderiaceae bacterium
GCTTCAGCAGGCGATGCAGCGCGAGCAGGTAGATCGCGGCCTGCACGTCGTAGCGATGGTCGGCCATCGATCGCTCGAGCGCGTCGGACGTGTAGTCGGCATCGCCCGCGCCGAGCGCGTTCGACTTGTAGTCGAGCACCCAGTAGCGGCCGCCGCTCTCGAACACGAGGTCGGCGAAGCCCATCAGCATGCCGCGGAGCGTCCGGTCGGGAAGCGCCGGACGCTCGCGGCCGCCGAGCAGGTGGCGACGGCAGAGGCGGTCGATGTCGCGCGAGCCGACACCATCGTTCGGGAACCAGAACTCCATCTCGGGGACGATCGTCACGAGGTCGCGCAACGCGACGCCGAGCGGCGGCAGTCGCGCGGCGGCGACCTCGCCCAGCCACACGACGACGTCGTGCGCGCGGTGTCCCCAGCCGTCGCGTTCGCAGCGGCGCGCGAGCTCGGCCCGCAGGTCCGCCTCGTCGGCGAGCGCGAAGCGGTGCTCGGCCAGCCACTGCAGCTGGTCGTGCAGGAAGTTGCCGGGCAACGCGCCGCGCGGGAAGCGATGCCGCGGCGCGCTCGACGGGATCGCCGCATCGTCCTCGCCGGCCGCCGACAGCAGCTCCTCCTCGACCGCGGGTTCGACGACCGTCGCGCTCATCGGCACGCGCGCGAGATCGCGGACGAACGCCGAGAAGCTGCCGATCGACCAGTCGCGTTCGAAGACGCCCGCGTAGTCGGGCGCGTCGACCAGCGCCGGCGGGCGCTCGCGGGCGTGGAGCGGCGTGATCCGCGTGTCGGCGTCGACGGCGACCAGCGCCACCGACGGCAGGTCCGCGAAGACGCGCCGCAGCAGGCGCGCCACCTCGTCGGGGCCGACCTCGCGGGCACCGCCCGCGAGATAGCCGAAGGCGCTGCGGCAGAACCCGCAGCGGTTCGTGTTGCCGACCTTCAGCGGCGCGACCCCGAGCCACAACGCATGGCGTGCGCGGGTCAACGCGACGTACAGCAGGCGGACGTCCTCCTGCTGCGATTCGAGCAGGGCCCGCTGCTTGTCGACGTCGGTCACGGCGAACCGGAGCGACCGCGTGCCGTCGTCGCCGGCATCGACCGTCACGTCGTCGGGCGACGTCTTCGCCTCGCGGTAGCCGCAGACGAACGGGACGTAGACCACCGGGTACTCGAGCCCCTTCGCCATCCACACCGTCATCACCTTCACGAGGTCGGCATCGCTCTCGAGGCGGACGATCTGCTCGTCGGCGGCGACACGCTTCCGGCGGACCTGCTCGGCCAGCCAGCGAATCAGCGCGTGCTCGCCGTCGAGCGCCGCGCCGGCTGCCTGCAGCAATTCGGCCAGGTGCAGCACGTTGGTCAGGCGCCGCTCGCCGTCGGCGTCGCGCAACCACCGCGCCGGCAGGTCGAGCCGGTGCAGGGTCCGGCGCAGCATCGGCAGCACGCCCTGGCGCCGCCAGACGCCGTTCAGCATCTTCAGGTCCTCGAGCCGCGCGTCGAACGCCAGGTCGTCGTGACCGAGGTGCGCCAGGCGGTCCATCGACAGGCCGACCAGCGTCGTCGCGAACGCCACGCGCGCCCGGCGGCCGTCCGTCGGTTCGGCGACCGCGCGCAACCAGTGCAACAGGTCGGCCGCCTCCGGCGTCACGAAGCGCCGGACCGCGGCGGCCTCGGTCCGGTCGCGGACCAGCACCGTGATGTCCGACATCGCGAGCTTCGTGAAACCGGCGACCGGGTCCTCGAAGCCGGTGCGCGGATCGTTCAGCGCGGCGACGATGTGCTCCGCGCACGCCGCGGCGAAGCGCTGCATCGCGTCGAATCGCGTCGCGAGGACGGCGTCGTGCGCGAGCGTGAGCGCGTGGACCGGCCCGTCCGAGGCGACCAGGCGCTCGCGGCGTCCGCGGGCGTCGACCGGCACGAACGGCAGCGTCGGACCGAAGCGGAACGCGCCGTCGTCCCTGCCCTCCGCCTGGTCGAACAGCCGGTTGACCGTCGCGACCAGCTCGGTCGTCGACCGATAGTTGGTGCCCAGGGCGTAGTGGCGGTCGCCCATCGCGGCACGCGCACGCAGGTAACTGCGGATGTCGGCGCGGCGGAACGCGAAGATCGATTGCTTCGGGTCGCCGATCAGCAGCAACGCCGTCGTGCGGTGGTTCGCCGCGGCGGCGTAGAGGCGGTCGAAGATGCGGTACTGCACGGTCGACGTGTCCTGGAACTCGTCGATCATCGCCACCGGATACTGCGCGACGAGGCGCCCCCGCAGCCGCGGGCCGGCCGGCCCGCGGAGCGCGGCGTCGAGACGCCCGAGCATGTCGTCGAAGCCGTAGATCCCGGCGCGCCGCTTCAGCGTCCGCAGTCGTCGTTCGATGCGGAGCGCCGCGTGGAGGCGGACCGCGTGCACCGGCTCGGGGACGGCGGCGAGCCCGGCGACGAGCTGCGGCCAGGCCTCGAACTGCGCCGGGATCTCGAGCGTGCGACCGGGCCTGACCGCGTCCAGCAGGCCGCGCGGCGAGAGCCGGAAGATCGCCTTGTCCGAGAGGCCGAGCGTCGCCTGCGCCGGATCGTTCGCCCAGCGGACCAGGCGGTCCATCCACTCGTCGACATGGCGCTTCTGCATCTTCGCGCCGACGAACGGACCTTTCGGCGAGGCGATCTGCTCGAGCAGCCAGCTCCGCATCTTCGCGGCGCGGATCGCCCAGTCCTCCTTCAGCGACGCGAGCAGCCGCGCCCGCTCGGCGTTCTCGCGTCGCCAGACGGTCGCGAGCGACTCGTCGTGGCCGCCGTGGCCGCTGCCGTCGCCGCTGCCGTCGTCCGGATCCTCCGGCAAGTCGGGCCGCAGGCGCTGCACGTCGGCGGCGAGCGCCGCGACGTTCGGCCAGATCGACAGGACGGCGTCGAGCGTGCGGTCGTCGAGCGGATAGACGGCCTGGCGCCAGTAGTCGCGGACCGCCTCGTCGAGCATCGCCAGTTCGTCGGGCTGCACCGCCTCGTCGAACAGGCAACCGCTGTCGAACGCGTGCTCGCGCAGCATCCGCTGCACCCACGCGTCGATCGTGAAGACCGCGGCGTCGTCCATTGCCTCGGCGGCCATGGCGAGACGCCACGCCGCCGCTTCGCGCGCCGGCCCCGGCGGATACGCGTCGACGAGCCCGCGGAGCAACGCATCGCCTTCCTCGATCGGACGCGTCCCGCGGAAGCACTCGGCGGCCTCGACGAGCCGCGCGCGGATGCGGTCCGACAGCTCCCGGGTCGCCGCGCGCGTGAACGTCATCACGAGGATCTGCGGCGGCGCCAGCGGCATGGCGAAGCGCGTCTCGTCGCAGCCGTGGCCGAGCACCAGCCGCAGGTACAGCCCCGCGATCGTCCAGGTCTTGCCGGTCCCGGCGCTCGCCTCGATCAGGCGGCTTCCCCAGAGCGGCAGCGCGAGCGGGTCGAGGCGGATGCTCATGCCGCGCTCACCGCCGCGGGGGGGTCCGCCGGCACCTGCGTCGGCACCATCGTCACGTGCGTGCGGACCCATCCGGCGAGCGGCCCGAACAGCGCCGTGGCGTACCGTTCGAAACGGCCGTCGCGGGCCAGCGCGTCGAAGCCCGGGTAGGTCCGCGCGAGGCAGAACTCGTCGCCTTCGCCGTGCTCGCCCTTTCGCGCCTCGTAGACCGCGGCCGGCCGGCCGCCCGCCACGAATGCGAGCGCCGTCTTCGCCGCGAACGGCAACGGCTCGTCCATCCCGTCGCGCCATGCGGCCAGCAGCGTCGACAGCGCGGCGCGCGCGGCGTCGGCTTCGAGCGGCCGCAAGCGGAGCGTCGCGTCGCAACCGATGACGATGCCGTCGACACGATGCCCGCCGGTGCTCGCGACGAGCATCCGGACCCAGGCCCGGAGCAGCTTCGCGGACCGGATCGTGCGGCCGTCCTCTTCGAGCAGCCGCGACGCGCTCATCTGCAGCCACGTCGCGCGCGCACCGTCGGAGCGCACGCCGTCGAGCCAGTCGTCGATCGCGACGCCGCCCTCGGCGTGGCGGAGCGGCGCCTTCGGCACCTCGTCGGGGAACGCGCGCCGCTCGGCGTGCCAGCGCTCCAGCATCGGCCGGACCGTCGCGGCCATCGCCGTCGCGACGCGCGTGCCGAGGCCGAACATCGGCAGGCGTCCGGCGCCGTGCAGGCGGGCGATGCGTCGCTCGACGTCGTCGACGAGATCGGCGGTGGAGAACGCGGCGGGGTCTTCGAGGAGGTCGGCCTGCAACTGGTAGCGCTCGAGCGGGCCGGGGTCGAACGGCTCGTCCTCCTCCATCGCGTCCGCCTCGTCGGGGACGACGACGTCGAGGCGCCGGCGGAAGAACTCGCGGACGGGGTTCCGCAGGAAACCGGCGAGTTGCGCCGTCGTCAGCGGCTGGCCGGCCTCGTGGTCCGGCGGCACCGCATCGCGATCGCTGCCGACCGCTTCGGCCGCATGCGCGGCCCGCCACTCGCGCGCGAACGTCACGAGGCCGCCCGCCTCGAAGTAGCGCCGCCCGAACGGCTGCAACGGATGCTCGGTCGTCAGCGACGCGACCACGCCGCCTTCATCGCCACCTTCGTCGCCGGGTCCATCAGGCCACCGCCAGCCCGCATCCAGATAGTCGCGCAACTGCGCGACCAGCACCGACGGCGGCTGCTCGCTGTTGTCGCGCGCGTGGCGGCCCGACCAGCTGACGTACAGCACGCGGCGCGCCGACAGCAACGCCTCCAGCATCAGGTAGCGGTCGTCGTCGCGCCGCGACCGATCGCCGGGCCGCTGGTGACCGGCGAGCGCCATCAGGTCGAAGTCGGCTCGGCGCGACCGCCGCGGGAAGTCGCCGTCGTTCATCCCGAGCAGGCAGACGACCTCGAACGGCACGGCGCGTAGCGGCAGCAGCGTGCAGAACGTGACGCCGCCGGTGAGGAAGCGGCGGCTCGCCTCGAGCCCGTCGATCCCCGACAGCCAGCCTTCGCGGAACACCGACAACGGGACCGGTTCGACGAAGCGCGCGGTCTGGCAGGCCTCCAGCCACGTCGACAGAGCCGCCTGCAACGCGGCGACCGTGAGCCGCTCGCGCTCGTCGCGCGGATCGACGAAGTCGTCCAGCAGCGACCGGCCGCGCGCCGCCCAGTCGACCGGCGTCGCGTCGCCGCGGGTCCGCGACCACCAGGCCTCGAGCCGTTCGAAACCCGCGGCGAGCGAGCCGACCGCGGCGGCGTCGAGCCCGCCGATCTCGTCGTACGGATCGATCCCCGCGAACGGCGCGGCCCGCCCGGTCGCATAACCGAGCAGCATCCTTCGCAGGCCGAACGACCAGGTGTTCTGGTCGCCGGCCGCGCCGAGCCCGAGGTCCGCCCGATGGCGCGCGTGCAGGCCCCAGCGGACGCCGGCGCCGGCCAGCCATTCGAACAGCGCCGGCAGCGCGTCGCGATCGATGCCGACGCGGGCGGCGATCGCCGGCACGTCGAGCAGGTCGCGCACTTCCTGCAGCCGGACGCGCCGGTCGGGCAGACGCAGGAGCCATTCGACGGCGACCAGCAGCGGATTGCTGCCGCGGCTGCGCAGGTCCGCGATGTCGAACGGAACGAAGCGCGCATCGTCGCGGCGATGCTGCGCGAACACGGCGCGGATCGCCGGCGCGAACGTCTCGATGTCCGGGACCATCACGACGACGTCGCGCGGCCGGAGCGACGGGTCGCCGGCGAACAGCGCGAGCAACCGGTCGTGGAGGATCTCGACCTCGCGCTGCGGCCCGTGCGCGACGTGGAAGACGATCGAGCGATCGGTCGCGGCGATCGCGTCGCGCGGCCGCTCGTGCAGCGGAACGAGGTCGCGGATGCGGGCCTGCACCTGTTCGAGCAGCGTCCGTCCGTCGCCATCGTCGAAGAGGTCGATGCGCGGCAGGTCGAAGCGCCGCCGGCTGTCGGGCGCGTCGTCGAACGCGTCGAGCGCGCGCATGAAGTCGCGGCCCTGCCGGCCCCACGCGGCCAGCAACGGATTCGCGTGCAGGTGCATGGCGTCGAGCGGCACCGACGCCAGCGGCACCGCGCCGCTCTCGGGCTGCCGTCGGCGCGACGCCCGCAGCGCCTCGCGGCCTTCGATGATGTCGGCCCAGTGGTAGCGGCACGGGTTCTGCACCGCGAGCACCACCTGGACCCGCGTCGACAGCGCCCCGAGCGCCTCGAGCGTCTGCAGCGGGATCTGCGCGGCGCCGAACAGCACGACGCGGCGCGGCAGCCGGGGGACGCCGCCGGACCCGGGCGCGACGGGTCCCGCCGCCAGCGCGTCGAGGAACGCGCGATGGACGG
>CAXTDA010000252.1:0-6293 GCA_964242935.1 uncultured Burkholderiaceae bacterium
GCCATCGCGAAGATCGCGGTGAACAGCGTCGTCGGGATGCCGAGCGCGCTCTGCACGATGCCCGAGTAGAAGTCGACGTTCGGATAGAGCTTTCGCGACACGAAGTACTCGTCCTCGAGCGCGATCTTCTCGAGCGCCATCGCGAGCTTGAACAGCGGGTCGTCCTGCAGGCCGAGCTCGGCCAGCACCTCGTGGCAGGTCTCGCGCATCAGCTTCGCGCGCGGGTCGTAGTTCTTGTAGACGCGATGGCCGAAGCCCATCAGCTTGACGTTCGAGTTCTTGTCCTTCACCTGCGCGACGAATTCGCCGAGCTTCGCTTCGCCGCCCTGCGCCTGCAGATCCTTGAGCATGTTCAGCGCGGCCTCGTTGGCCCCGCCGTGCGCGGGACCCCAGAGACACGCGATGCCGGCCGCGATGCACGCGAACGGGTTGGCACCCGACGAGCCGGCGAGGCGCACCGTCGACGTCGACGCGTTCTGCTCGTGGTCGGCATGCAGGATCAGGATGCGGTCGAACGCGCGGACCAGCACGTCGTTCGGCACGTAGTCCTCGGCCGGCACGGCGAACATCATGCGCAGGAAGTTCGCGCTGTACGACAGGTCGTTCCGCGGATAGACGAACGGCTGGCCGATCACGTACTTGTACGCCATCGCCACCAGCGTCGGCAGCTTCGCGATCAGGCGGATCGCGGAGACGTCGCGGTGATGCGCGTCGGTGATGTCGAGCGAGTCGTGATAGAAGGCCGACAGCGCGCCGACGGTCCCGACCAGCACCGCCATCGGATGCGAGTCGCGCCGGAAGCCGCGATAGAAGAACGTCATCTGCTCGTGGACCATCGTGTGCTGCGTCACGAGGTGCACGAAATCCTTCTTCTGCTGTTCATTCGGCAATTCGCCATGCAGCAGCAGGTAGCAGGTCTCGAGGTAGTCGCCGCCTTCGGCGAGCTGCTCGATCGGGTAGCCGCGATACAGCAGCTCGCCCTTGTCGCCGTCGATGTACGTGATCGTCGAGCTGCACGCGGCCGTCGACATGAAGCCGGGGTCGTACGTGAACATGCCGGTCTGTCCGTAGAGCTTCCGGATGTCGATGACGTCGGGGCCGATCGTGCCCTTGAAGACCGGCAGATCGAGTTCCTGCGGACCGCTGGAGAAGTTGAGTTTTGCCTTGACGTCGGAGGAGACCATGCTTGAGTCCTTGTTGTTGAGCATCTGAATCGAATACGCGCCGCCGCGTCGCGGACACGCCGAATCGCGGCAAGGACCGACCGACCGGCTAGGCGCCCCGCAGCAGTCTGACCACCCGGTTCGTCGCGTCGCCCGCGATCTCGCCCGGCAGGTCCGCACGCGAAAGGATCACGTCCATCAGCGTGTTGTCGGACAGCTCGAGCAGTTGCGTCAACGCGCCGACGTCCTCGTCGCTGAGCGACTCCTCGTGCCGGTCGAGGAAGCGCGTCAGGATCAGGTCGTTCTCGAGCAGGCCGCGCCGCGAGCGCCAGCGCAACCGCGCGCGCCGCTTCGGGTCGGCCTGGTGCGGGTCGCTCCGCGGCGGACCGGACGGCGAGAGCGGCGGCAGGTTCGGCTCCATCGGCGACCCGATCAAACGGCCCGACGCACCATCAGTTCCTTGATCTTCCCGATCGCCTTCGCGGGGTTCAGCCCCTTCGGGCAGACGTCGACGCAGTTCATGATCGTGTGGCAACGGAACAGGCGGTACGGGTCCTGCAGGTCGTCGAGGCGCTCGCCGGTCGCCTGATCGCGGCTGTCGGCAATGAAGCGATAGGCCTGCAGCAGGCCGGCCGGGCCGACGAACTTGTCGGGGTTCCACCAGAAGCTCGGGCACGACGTCGAGCAGCATGCGCACAGGATGCACTCGTACAACCCGTCGAGTTCCTCGCGTTCGGCCGGCGACTGGTAGCGCTCCTTCTCGGGCGGCGTCTCTTCGTTGATCAGGTACGGCTTGATCGAGTGGTACTGCTTGAAGAACTGCGACATGTCGACGATCAGGTCGCGGATCACCGGCAGGCCCGGCAACGGCTTCAGCACGACCGGCTCCTTCAGCTCGCGCAGGTTGGTCGTGCAAGCGAGGCCGTTCTTGCCGTTGATGTTCATCGCGTCCGACCCGCACACGCCCTCGCGGCACGAGCGGCGGATCGAGATCGAGTCGTCGACGTCCGCCTTGATGCGCAGGATCGCGTCGAGCAGCATCTTGTCGGTGTCCTGCAGCCGCACCTCGAGCTTCTGGATGAACGGCGGCTTGCCGCTGTCGGGATCGTAGCGATAGATCTCGAACTTCATCACGCGGGTCGCGTGCTCGGTCGTGCCTTGCTCGCCACCGAGCGACTGGCGGACGGCGGTCATTTCGGCGGGCGTATTGGCGGTCATGCGATGCCTCGGTTCAAAAACAGCGATGGTCGGGCGATCAGAACGTGCGCTTCTTCGGCTGGAACGTCTCGACGGTCAGCGGCTTCAGGTTGACCGGCTTGTAGTCGAGGCGGTTGCCGTCCGAATAGAACAGCGAGTGGCGCATCCACTCGGCGTCGTTGCGGTCGGGGAAATCCTCGCGGGCGTGCGCGCCGCGCGACTCCTTGCGGGCCTCGGCGGCGACGATGGTCGCCTTCGCGACCTCAACGAGGTTGTCGAGTTCGAGCGCCTCGATGCGCGCGGTGTTGAACACCATCGACTTGTCCTGGATCGCGACGTTCTTCGCGCGCTCGCCGAGGGCCATGATCTTCGTCACGCCGTCGCCGAGCAGCGACTGCGTGCGGAACACGCCGCAATGCGCCTGCATGTTCGAGCGGATGTCGTTGGCGACGTCCTGCGTCTTCTCGCCGCCGGTGCGCGCTTCGAGCGCCGCGAGGCGCGACGTCGTCATCTCGGCCGCATCGGCCGGGAGCGGCTTCCACGCCTGGTCCTTCAGCTTCGAGGCGACGATGTGGTTGCCGGCCGCGCGCCCGAACACCAGCAGGTCGAGCAGCGAGTTCGTGCCGAGGCGGTTGGCGCCGTGCACCGACACGCACGCGCACTCGCCGATCGCGTACAGGCCGTTGACGATCTCGTTGGCGTTGCCGTTCTTCGGCACGACGACCTGCCCGTAGTAGTTGGTCGGAATGCCGCCCATCTGGTAGTGGATCGTCGGCACGACCGGGATCGGCTCCTTGATCGGATCGACGTTCGCGAACTTCAGCGCGATCTCGCGGATCGACGGCAGCCGCTTGTTGATCGTGTCCGCGCCGAGGTGGTCGAGCTTCAGCAGCACGTATTCCTTCTTCGGCCCGCAGCCGCGGCCTTCCTTGATCTCCTGGTCCATCGAACGCGACACGAAGTCGCGCGGCGCGAGGTCCTTCAGCGTCGGTGCGTAGCGCTCCATGAAGCGCTCGCCGTTGCTGTTGAGCAGGATGCCGCCCTCGCCGCGCACGCCCTCGGTGATCAGCACGCCGGCGCCGGCCACGCCGGTCGGGTGGAACTGCCAGAACTCCATGTCTTCCAGCGGGATGCCGGCGCGCGCCGCCATGCCCATGCCGTCGCCGGTGTTGATGAACGCGTTCGTCGACGCGGCCCAGATGCGCCCGGCACCGCCGGTCGCGAGCAGCGTCGTCTTGGCCTCGAGGATCATCGCCTCGCCGGTCTCCATCTCGAGCGCGACGACGCCGACGACGTCGCCGTCCGCGTCGCGGATCAGGTCGAGCGCCATCCACTCGACGAAGAACTGGGTGCGCGCGCGGACGTTGCGCTGGTACAGCGTATGCAGCATCGCGTGCCCGGTGCGGTCGGCCGCGGCACACGCGCGCGCGACCGGCTTCTCGCCGAAGTTCGCCGAGTGCCCGCCGAACGGCCGCTGGTAGATCGTGCCGTCGGGGTTGCGGTCGAACGGCATTCCGAAGTGTTCGAGCTCGTAGACGACATTCGGCGCCTCGCGGCACATGAACTCGATCGCGTCTTGGTCGCCGAGGTAGTCCGACCCCTTGACGGTGTCGAACATGTGCCAGTACCAGTTGTCCTCGCTCATGTTGCCGAGCGACGCGCCGATGCCGCCCTGTGCCGCGACCGTGTGCGAGCGCGTCGGGAAGACCTTCGACAGCACCGCGACCGACAGCCCTGCCTCCGCGAGCTGCAACGACGCGCGCATGCCGGAGCCGCCGGCCCCGACGATGACCGCGTCGAAGCGGCGGCGCGGCAGCTTGCTGCGGATGCCGAAGCTCGGTGCATGCGGCGATGATTGCGTGGGTTCGGCCACGGTCAGACCCTCCAGAGAATGATGACGGCGTAGGCGAGGCAGGCGAACAGCCAGACGATGGTGCCGACCTGCAGCAGCAGCCGGATGCCGGTCGGCTTCACGTAATCCATCCAGATGTCGCGCATGCCGACCCACGCGTGATAGACGAGCGACACGAGCGCGACGACGGTCGCGACCTTCATCCACGGATGCGCGAACAGGCCCGCCCAGCCGTCGTACGAGAAGTTGCGGCCGCCGAAGAAGGCCGCGAGCAGGATCACCGTGTACACCGCCATCGCGACCGCGGTGAAGCGCTGCGCGAGCCAGTCGGCCATCCCGTAGTGGGCGCCGACGACGAGGCGCTTCGGGCCGATGCGTTCGGACCCCGTGTTGTTGGCCATCAGAACGCTCCGAAGATCTTGAGGGCGAACGCGAACCACAGCACGAGGCTGATCACGAGGACCGAGACCGCAGTCTGGCGGCCGGTGTCCTTCTCGACGCCGACGTGCACGTCCATCACGAGGTGACGGATGCCGGCGACGAAGTGGTGCAGGTAAGCCCAGATCAACGCCAGGATGACCAGCTTCACGAACCAGTTCGACGTGACGGACTTCATCCTGTCGAAGCTCACCGTCGACGTCAGGCTTTTGTCGAACAGGTACAGCACGAACGGCAGCAGCACGAACATCAGGGCGCCGCTGACGCGATGGAGAATGGAGACGAATCCCGCGGCGGGAAGGCGGTAGAGGACGATCTGACTGATGTGGATATTGCGATGGATGGGCCGGGTCGGCCGCGTCAGTTCGGACATTCGTCGCTCTCGAGGTCGTGTCTTCGGTTAGGCATCATCGGGGATGCGGGCTGTGCACGGGGTAGGAACGGTGCGGAAGACAACGCGTCCATTTTCTACGATTTCGGGCGCGAATCCAAACGCGGCGTCCGCCCGATCGCGTCGGATCGCACCGTCGCGCGCCATCGTCACGGGCCATCGTCCGGCCATCGTCATCCGAGCGTGTTCCGGTAATGGTGGCTCGCGGTCACGTAAAGGCCACGCCGCAATTCCACCGGACGGTCGCCGTAGGTCATCGACACCCGCTCGACCAGCAGCAGCGGCGCGCCGCACGCGACGTCGAGCACCGGCGCGGACGTCGCGTCGGCCGCGACGGCGCGGATGCGCTCCTCGGCGCGCGTCATCGGGGTCGCGAACTCGGATTCGAAGAGGCCGTAGAGCGGCCCGCGGTAAGCGGCGATGCGCTCGGCGGTCAGACCCTTGAACACGACGCCGTTCAGCCACAGGTCGTCGAGCACCGTCGGGCGGCCGTCGAACGACAGCACGCGCCGGATCGCGACCAGCGGGTCGCCCGCCTTCAGCTGCAGGCGATGCGCGATCTCGGCGGTGGCGCGGACCCGCCGACAGTCGAGGATGCGGCTCTCGGAAACCTCGTCGCGGGCGTCGTCGGGCGCCAGACGCAGGAAACGGAAGTGGGCGCGCGCCTCGTGATGGGTGGCGACGTAGGTGCCTTTCCCCTGGCGGCGGATCAGGAGGTTCTCGGCGGCCATCGCGTCGATCGCCTTCCGGACCGTGCCCTGGCTGACGCCGAAGCGGCGCGCGAGCTCGCCTTCGCTCGGGATCGCCTCGCCCGGCTTCCACTCGCCCGCCTGCAGTCCTTTCGTGATCAGGGTCTGGATCTGCAGGTACAGCGGGCTGAAGGTGGCGCCGATCGGACCGTCGACCGACGCCGCCCCGGCGCCGGATCGTCGGGTCGTCGTCGCGTCCTCTTGCGTGTGATTGGTCGAGCGCATGACTCTTATCTTATATAAGAGATCGAAACCGCACCCGGGATTCGCGATTTGCGGCGTTCCGCACGCGCGTTTCGCGTAAACTCGGCGCCCGCATCCGGACCCATCCAATGCCGCGTCGGCGGTCCACGACGCCGGTCCCTGCGCGGATGCGAAGCCATCCGAACGTCGTCCGGACCGCGCTGCGGTCGGTCCCACCGCCGCCGCATCACCCTACGGAGAAAACTCATGACTGAAGCCGCCAAGCGTGTCGCCGTCACCGGTGCCGCGGGCCAGATCGG
>CAXTDA010000253.1:0-6281 GCA_964242935.1 uncultured Burkholderiaceae bacterium
TCGCCGGCGCGTTGCCCGGCGACACGCTGATCCTCACGAGCCCGCTCGGGGCCGGCATCTACACGGCCGCGTACGCGAAAGGCAGGCTCTCCGACGACGATCGACGGATCCTGATCGCGCATGCCACGCGGACCAGTCGCGTCGGCATCGCGCTCGGCGCGATCCGCAACGTCCATGCGGTGGCCGGTGTCGGCCCGACCGGATTGATCGCCGCGATGCTCGCGATCGCGCGCGCGGCGGGACTGCAGGCGCGGATCGCGGCGACACGCGTCGCCTCGCTGCCGCGTGCGCTGATGCTGGCGAAGACGGGCTCCGTCGCGCCGGACTCGTCGCGCAACTGGAACCGCGACGGCGCGCACGTGAACCTCGCCGAGAACGTCATGCCCGAGATGCGCGCGTTGCTGACCGACCCCGAGACGAGCGGCGCGCTGCTGATCGCCTGCAAGCCCGAGTCGGTCGACCGCGTGCTGAAGCTCTGCCGCGCCGACAACGGCGTCGACGCGACCGCCATCGGCACGCTGGAGCCCGAAGTGGGCTCGATGCGACAGCGGCTCGCGATCACCGGCTGATCGCGGGGCGCGTCGTCGCACGGCAAGCGGCTTTGCGGTAGCCTTTCGACCGCTGCGCCGCAAGTGGCCACGCCCTTCCCGATCCTCTTCAATCACCGCGGTCGCGGTCTTCGCGACGCGGCGTCGTCGTACAGCCGAAAGCCGAAGCCTCATGAGCGCCGTACCCGTCTCCAGCCCTCGCACCGCCGCGACCGATCCGACCGCCGACCTGTTCGCGCGGCTGCGCGCGGACGTCGCGTTCTATGCCGTCCGGCTGGTCGAGGAGGACAGCGAGACGATCTCGGTCCGAAAGGGCGTCCCGCAGCCCTTCGTGCGCCGCATCGACCGCGGCGCGATGGTCACGGTGATCGACCGCGGCGCGTACGGGTACGCCGCAACGTCGGACCTGTCGCGCGACGGGTTGCAGGCGGCGCTCGAGCGCGCGTGCGACTGGGCGGCGGCGACGCGGAGCACGTCGGTGCTGCAGTACCCGATGCCCTCCGATCCGGCCCCGCGTGGCCACTACGGGTCGCCGCTCGACCGGCCGATGCCGTCGCGGCGCGAGCAGTTCGCGCTCGTCGCGCAGGTCGACGCGGCCGCGCAGATCGACGCACGGATCGTCGACAGCTTCGCCTCGATCGAGACCTGCATCGCGTCGCATCGCTACCTGACGAACCACGGCGGCGACGTGACGCAGGTCTATCGCTTCGTGCTGCCGAACGTCCAGGCCACCGCGAGCGACGGGCACGACACGCAGACCCGCAGCCTCGGCGGCCAGTACAACGGCTTCTGCCAGCAGGGCGGCGCCGAGGTGCTCGAGCGCTCGGGTTTCGTCGACGGCGGCGCGACCGTCGCGCGCGAGGCGATCGAGCTGCTCGACGCGCCGAACTGTCCGAGCGGCCGCATGGACCTGCTGCTGATGCCCGACCAGATGATGCTGCAGATCCACGAGTCGATCGGGCATCCGCTCGAGCTCGACCGCATCCTCGGCGACGAGCGCAACTTCGCCGGCACGAGCTTCGTCACGCTCGACATGTTCGGTCACTACCAGTACGGGTCGCCGCTCCTGAACGTGAGCTTCGATCCGACCCGGCCGCAGCAATTCGCGAGCTATGCGTTCGACGACGAAGGCGGCGCCGCGGAACGCGAGCTGCTGATCCGCGAGGGACTGCTGGTCAAGCCGCTCGGCGGTGCGCTGTCGCAGGCGCGCGCGAAGCATCTGCTCGGCGAACACATCGACCTCGGCGGCGTCGCCAACACGCGGTCGTCGAACTGGAACCGCGCGCCGATCGATCGGATGGCGAACCTCAACATCGAGGCGGGGACATCGACGCTCGGCGAGATGATCGCGTCGATCGAACGCGGCGTGATGATGAAGACGAACGTGTCGTGGTCGATCGACGACTCGCGGAACAAGTTCCAGTTCGGCTGCGAGTGGGGTCGGCTGATCGAGCACGGCCGCTTGACCGCCGTCGTCAAGAATCCCAACTACCGCGGCATCTCGGCGACCTTCTGGCGGAGCCTCAAGGCGGTCGGCGACGAGAGCACGCTCGAGGTCATGGGCACGCCGTTCTGCGGGAAGGGCGAACCCTCGCAGGTGATCCGCGTCGGCCACGCGTCGCCGGCCTGCGTGTTCGCCGATGTCGACGTGTTCGGCGCCGGCGGTGCCGCTTGAGCGCGTTGCCGGCGATGCTCGAGCGGATGAGCGACGACGCCGGCGCGATGCCGCGCGTCGACGCCGAGAGCTACTTCGGCGATCTGGCGAAGGGGCTGCCCGCCTTCCTGCATGCCGACGAGCAGTTCCTGTGTTCGTACGCCGCCGAGCAGTCGGATTTCGTCCGCTTCAACCACGCGCGGATCCGTCAGGCCGGCCACGTCGACCAGGCCTACCTGTCGCTCCGCCTCGTCGTCGGCGGCGCCGACGGCCAGCGGCAGGCGACGATCTCGCTCACGCTGTCGGGCGATCTCGCGAGCGACCTCGCGCATTGCGAGCGCGCGTTCGCGTCGCTGCGGAGCGTGCTGCCCGATCTGCCGGCCGATCTGCTGCTGACGATCGGGACCGACGGCTTCACGTCGCGCAACGTGCGGGTCGGGCAGCTCCCGTCGGGCATCGACATGGCGGCGGACGTGACGACGCTCGGCGTCGGCCACGACCTCGTCGGTTTCCTCGCGACCGGCCCGATCCAGCGCGGCTTCGCGAGCTCGTACGGCCATCACAACTGGCACGAGGTCGCCAACTTCAACTTCGAGTGGAGCCTCTACTACGAGGCCGACAAGGCCGCGAAGAGCACGTATGCCGGCTTCGACTGGGACGTCGACGTGCTCCGCACGAAGATCATCCGCGCGGCGAACGACGTGTCGGTGCTGCGGCTGCCGACGCGTGCGATCGACCCCGGCGCGTATCGCGTCTACCTGGCGCCGATGGCGGTGGCCGAGCTGGTCTCGATGATGAGCTGGGACGGCTTCTCGGCGAAGGCGCGGGCCACCCGCAAGAATCCGCTGCAGCGCCTCTACGACGGACAGGAACGTCTGAGCCCGCTGGTGTCGATCGCCGAGCACACCAGCGGCGGCCTGATGCCGGTCGCCCAGTCGGACGGCTTCCGGCGCCCCGACCGCGTCGACCTGATCCGCGACGGTCGCGCCGTCGGGCTGCTCGCGTCGCCGCGCACCGCGCGCGAATACGGCGTGCCGCAGAACGGCGCCGAGACCGGCGAGGAGGAGCCGATGTCGCTCGACATGGCGGCCGGCAGCGTCGAGACCGACCACGTGCTGCGCGAGCTCGGCACGGGGCTGTGCATCAACAACCTCTGGTACCTGAACTTCTCGGACCGCATGAACTGCCGCCTGACCGGCATGACCCGCTTCGCGACCTTCTGGGTCGAGAACGGCGAGGCCGTGGCGCCGACCAACGTGATGCGCTTCGACGACAGCATCTACCGCATCCTCGGCGATCACCTGACCGGGCTCACCGCGACCCGCGAGTTCATCCCGAACTCGAGCACGTATCACGCGAGGGCCACGTCGAGCAAGCGGCTCCCGGGCGCGTTCGTCGACGGCTTCCGGTTGACGCTCTGAGTCGGTCAGACGGCCGGGCCGTTCTCCGGCTCGGCTTCCGGGTCGGTCTTCAGGTCGCTCGCGTGCTCCTTCTGATGCGGCTTCCTGCCGGGTTGCGGGGTCTCGTCCGCGCCGGGCGCGACGGCCTCGCCGTGGTGCTTCTTCTCCTGCTGGACCTTCTTGTCGTGGGCGATGTTGCGCGGGTCGGTCATGGGAAGCGCTCCTGCGGTGACGGGACGCGCATCGTCCCACGGGTGCGGCGACCGGGCGTCGGACGATCACGCGTTCTCGTCCGGCCGATGGATCGGTCACGCCGCGGCGAGGTCGCGCAGCACCGGCATGAGCCGGTCGACCTCGCCGACCGGGCGGCGCGGACCGGGCGGCACCAGCGGGCGATAGGCGGCGAGCGCATCGGGCCCGAGGTCGCCGACCAGGTCGGCGAGGTCCGCGAAGCGGATGCCCTGGCGGACCAGGAAGCTCACGTACGTGTGATGGAGCGCCTTCGCGGTCACCTCGTCGGGCGCGTCGATTCCCGCGTCGTGCGCGGCGTACAGCAGCGCCGCGTCGACGTCGGCCTCGGTCATCGCGGCGCCGCTCCGCGCGGGCAGCAGCGTCTGTCGTCCCGTACCGCGCGCCGCGAGGCGCTCGATGGACGACGGCCGTCGGCGCCCGCGCGCACCACGTTCGCCTCGCGATCGAGGTCGACGGGCCGCAGGCCGACGATCTCCGCGCTCGTCAACCCGGCCAGCAGCAGCACGATCGCGGCGCGGAGGTCGGCGCCTGCCGCGTCGTACAACGCGCGCGACTCGTCGGGCATCAGCTCGCGCGGCAGCACGGACGGTGCGGCGAGCACCGCGGGCCTCGCCGGCGCCTGCTCGAGGAGGTCGCGACGGCGGTCGACGCCGATCGCCGCGGCGCCGCGCGGATCGCGCGACGTCGGCGTCCAGCTCTGCTGCACGACCACGGTCGCCGGTCGCGGCGGCGGCCGGTTGAAGAGCTCGACCAGCCCCATCGTCAGCAGTCCGGCCAGCAGCGCCGCGAGCACCGCGAGCACCGCGTCGCGACCGTAGGCCGGGCTCGCCGGCGACGTCGGCACCGCCGCCGCCTCGACCGCCTCGACCTTCGGCATGCGGGCGCCCTCCTCGGCGGCCAGCGCGGTCTGGCGCTCGACCGCCTTCTGCCGCAGCTGTTCGATGCGGGCGACCTCGTCCTGCATCGCGCGGTACTCGGCGAAGCGCGACGAGAACGCCTGCACCGACTGCTGGTTCGCGGTCAGCTGCTGGCGCAGGCGTGTCGCGGCGGACCGTGCCGTCGCCAGCTCCTCGTTCGCCTCCTGCAGCGCGGCCTGCTGGCTCGCCTTCCCCTGCACGACGATCTGCTGCTCGATCTCGCCGAGGCGCTCGCGGAGCGACCGGATACGCGGATCGATCTGCATGTACTGCGGCGTGAACGTCCGCCCGACCTCGCGCAGCTCCGCGCGGATGGCGATCGCCTGCTGTTCGAGGGCGGCCAGCGTCGGGTTGTCGCGCGCGCGGGTGACCGCCTTGCCCGCGGCCTGCGCGTCCTGCACCGAGGCCAGCCGCGCCTCGGCCGCGACGACCTTGTCGTTCGCCGCGTTGAGCGCGGCGGTCGTCGCGCGAACCTCCGACAGGACCTGGTTGTCGTCGCGTTCGAGCGACACGATGTTGTAGCGCGCGCGGAACGCGTCGGCCTCGCGGCGCTTCGCCGCGGCGCTCGCCTCGAGCTTCTTCGCCTCGTCGGCGGCGTCGGCGAGCGTGCCGGCCGACGCGTCGCTGTAGCGTTCGGCGAGGCTGCCGAGGTAGGCCGAGACCAAGCGGTCGAGCAGCGGCGCGAGCACGTCGGCCCGGCCGCCGCGCGCCGTCAGCACGACGATGTTGGTGCCCTCGACCTGCCGCGCCGAGATCATCGACTGCAGCACGGCCGTCGGATCGGACGACGCGCCGTCGGTCAGCGCTTCGAAGGCCGCGCCGCCCGTCGTCTTCATGCGATCGGCGACCCGGGCGAGCAGCGTCCGGCTGGTGAGGAACTCGACCTCGTCGCGGAGCGTGAAGCGCGTGTCGCCCGGCCGCGCGTCGGTCCGCGGCGTGCTGGCCGGCACGAAGTTGAGCCGGACCGTCGACTGGTAGATCGCGGGCCGCGAATAGACGTAGACCAACCCGACGATCGCGACGAGCAGGAACACGGTCGCGAAGACCGCGAGGCGGCGACGGTTGGCGCGGCTGGTGCGCGCGGCCGACGCGTAGTCGTCGGGGTAGTCGTTACGGCCGAAGAGGGACGCCATGGCGACAAAGCCGGTTGCAAGGAACCTGGTCGGCGAGAGGGGCAGCAAGCTTAACCGGTCGACCGGACCCGACCCGGGCTGCGCTTCGGTAAGCTCGACGACCGTGGACACGTCCCCGATCGACCAGGAACTCACGCCGGCGCGCATCGCGGCGGCCGCAGAGGCCATCGCGCCGTACGTCCGCCGTACGCCGGTGGTCGAGGTCGACGGCGCCGATCTCGGCGTGCCGGGCGTCCGCCTCGTGTTCAAGCTCGAGACGCTGCAGGTCGGCGGGTCGTTCAAGCCGCGCGGCGCCTTCACGCATCTGCTGACCCGCTGCGTGCCGGCAGCGGGCGTCGTCGCCGCGTCCGGCGGCAACCACGGCGTCGCGGTCGCGC
>CAXTDA010000254.1:0-6261 GCA_964242935.1 uncultured Burkholderiaceae bacterium
CCGGCGCTGGCCGACCTGCCGGACGACATCCGGCAACGCATCGTCGACGTGCAGGCGAAGGCCGGCTTCGTGCCGAACGTCTTCGTCGCGCTCGCGCATCGACCGGCCGAGTTCCGCGCGTTCTTCGCGTATCACGACGCGCTGATGGAGAAGGAGACCGGGAGCCTGACGAAGGCGGAGCGCGAGATGATCGTCACCGCGACCAGCGCCCGCAATCGCTGCCTGTACTGCGTCGTCGCGCACGGTGCGCTGGTGCGGGTCTATTCGAAGCAGCCGCTGCTCGCGGACCAGATCGCGGTCAACCATGCGAAGGCCGACATCGGCGACCGGCAGAAGGCGATGCTCGACTTCGCGATCCTCGTCTGCGAAGCGTCCGACGAGGTCTGCGACGACGACTACGCGACGCTGCACGCGCACGGCTTCGACGACGAGGACATCTGGGACATCACGGCGATCACGGCGTTCTTCGGCCTTTCGAATCGCATCGCCAACGTGACCGGCATGCGGCCGAACGACGAGTTCTACCTGATGGGGCGGGTGCCGCGCGTGCGTCCCTGAGCGCCCGGCGCCAGCCGCGCGGCAACGCTTCGTAACACCGTCCGCCGTCTAGACTACGAATGCAAACCATTCTCGTTTATCCTTCGGTATCCGGTCGCCGCGCTCTCCTGCGTCGGCCCGGCTTTCCGGACCCCGATCGATGCGGTGTTCCTCCCGATGACGACGTTCGAACTACCCGTGCTCGCGCCGCACCCGACGGCAGCGTCGTCGCGCGTCGTCGACGCGGGCGTCGAGACCCGGGCGATCGCGTTGTCCGATCTGCCGGTCGGCGCGTTCGCGACGATCCACGCGGTCCTGCCGGCCCACGGCGAGACCGATCGCCATCTGGTGCTGCGGCTGATCGAGATCGGATTCGTCCCCGGTGAGCGGGTGCGCGTGATCGCGCAAGGGCATCCGGGCCGCCAGCCGATCGCGGTCCGGCTCGCGGCCACCGACAGCGGCCGGCGCAGCATGAGCGGTTCGACGTTCGCGATGCGGCGCCACGAGGCCGACTTCATCCGCGTCGTCCCCGACCTCTCGGCCGACAGCAGCGCCGGGGCGCGATCGTGAGCGAGCTCGCGTTGTCGGCGGGTCTTCGCGTCGCGTTGCTCGGCAACCCGAACTGCGGCAAGACGGCGCTCTTCAACCTCCTGACCGGCAGCCGGCAGAAGGTCGCGAACTACGCGGGCGTCACGGTCGAGCGCAAGGAGGGCATCTTCACGACGGCGGCGGGGCGCCAGGTACGGGTGCTCGACCTGCCCGGCGCCTACAGCCTGAACGCGGTCAGCGCCGACGAGGCCGTCACGCGCGACGTGGTCCGCGGCGCCCGGGTCGACGAAGGCCGGCCCGACCTGCTGGTCTGCGTCACCGATGCGACGAACCTGAAGCTGAATCTGCGGATGGTCGTCGAGGTCAGGCGGCTCGGCATCCCGATGGTGATCGCGCTCAACATGAGCGACGTCGCGAAGAAGCGCGGCATCGCAATCGATCGCGCGGCGCTGGAACGCGAGCTCGGGGCGCCGGTCGTCGAGACGGTCGCGGTGCAGCGCGACGGGGCCCGCGAGCTGATCGAGCGGATCGAGGCGAGCGGGCGGCTCGACACGGGGGCTGCTGCTGCCGTCGCGCCGTGGAAGGACGCGTCGATCGACGACGTGCTCGCGGCGCAGGCCGAGGTCCGCCGCATCCTCGCCGTCGCGGTGCACGAGCCGACCGTCGACGCGCGCGTCGACGACCGCATCGACGCGATCGTGCTGCATCCGGTGTGGGGACTGGTCGCGCTCGCGGCGACGCTGTTCCTGATGTTCCAGGCTGTCTTCAGCTGGGCACAGTGGCCGATGGATGCGATCAAGGCCGGCATGGAGGCGCTCGGCCAGGGCGTCGGCCGCTTCGTCCCCGAAGGCGTGTTCCACAGCCTGCTCGTCGACGGCGTGATCGCCGGTGCCGGCAGCGTCCTGGTGTTCCTGCCGCAGATCCTGATCCTGTTCCTGTTCATCCTCGCGCTCGAGGATTCGGGCTATCTGCCGCGCGCCGCGTTCCTGCTCGACCGGCTGATGGGCACGGTCGGGTTGTCCGGAAGATCGTTCATCCCGCTCCTGTCGAGCTTCGCGTGCGCGATCCCCGGGATCATGGCCACGCGGACCATCGCCAGCTGGCGCGACCGCATCGTGACGATCATGATCGCGCCGCTGATGACCTGCTCGGCGCGGCTGCCGGTGTACGCGCTGATCATCTCGGCCTTCGTGCCGCGCGAGACGCTGTGGGGCGTGTTCAACCTGCAGGGGGTGACGCTGTTCATCCTCTATCTCGCGGGCATCGCCGGCGCGATGGCGGTCGCGTGGGTCTTCAAGCGGCTCGGCGGCCGCACGGTCCATCATCCGCTGCTGATGGAGCTGCCGTCGTATCGTTGGCCGAATCCGCGCAACCTCTTCATCGGACTCGTCGAGCGCGCGCGCATCTTCCTGTCGCGCGTCGGGACGATCATCCTCGCGCTGATGATCGTGCTGTGGTTCCTGTCGAGCTTCCCGGCGCCGCCGGAAGGCGCGACCGGTCCGGCGATCCAGTACAGCCTCGCCGGGATGATCGGCCGCGCGATGGAGGTCGTGTTCGCGCCGATCGGCTTTAACTGGCAGATTTCGATCGCGTTGATCCCGGGGCTCGCGGCGCGCGAGGTGGCGGTGGGCGCGCTCGGCACCGTGTATTCGCTGTCGGCGGCGAGCGACGAGGTCGCCGCCCAGCTGACGCCGATGATCGCGACCGGCTGGTCGCTCGCGACCGCGTTCTCGCTGCTCGCGTGGTACGTGTTCGCGCCGCAGTGCCTGTCGACGCTGGCCGCGGTCAAGCGCGAGACGAATTCGTGGCGTTACCCGCTCGCGATGGCGGGCTACCTGTTCGGCCTCGCGTATGTCGCATCGTTCGTCACGTATCGCGTGACGCTGTGGATGACGGGGGGCCTGACGTGACACCGTTCGTGCAGGCGGTCCTCGTCGTCGTGATCGTCGCGGTGGCGGTCGCCTACGCCGGGTTGAAGCTGATGCCGGCCGCGCTGCGCCGGTCGCTCGCGACGGGAATCGCCGCCTGGGCGGGTCGCGCGGGGCTGTCCGAGGCGAATGCGCGGCGCGTCGAGGCCAAGCTCGCGACCGGTGGCGCCTGCGGCAGCTGCGATTCGTGCAAGGCCTGTGCAACGTCGGGGCCGGACGCTTCGCCGCAGACGTTCCGCACGATCCCGCTCCGGCGCGCGTCGTCCGTCGACGCGCATCGGTAGGCGCGCTTCAGTCGGATTCGAGCCCGCCCATCATCGACTGCTGGTAGTTTTCGAGGCCGACCTTGCCGATCAGGTCGATGTGCGTCTCGAGCCACTCGATGTGTTCTTCCGTGTCGTAGAGGATCTTCCGGAACAGGTCGCGGGTGACGTAGTCGCGCACGGTCTCGCAATGCGCGATGCCGTCCTTCAGCACGCCCTGCGAGACTTCCTCGACCTTCAGGTCGCACGCGAGCATTTCCGGCGTCGTCTCGCCGATCAGCAGCTTGTTCAGGTCCTGCAGGTTCGGCAGGCCGCCGATCATCAGGATGCGTTCGATGAGCAGGTCCGCATGCTTCATCTCCTCGATCGACTCGTCGTACTCGTGCTTGCCGAGCGCGTAGAGACCCCAGTGGCGATAGATGCGCGCGTGGAGGAAGTACTGGTTGATCGCGGTCAGCTCGTTGGTGAGCTGGCGGTTCAGAAACGTGATGACGCCGGGATCACCGATCACCGTGGCCTCCTGAGCAGCGAAACGGGCGGGGCGCTGCCGGACGCCGAAAGCGGGTCGTCAGGCGAGCGCGACTTCGCGGGTCGAGGGGCGGGGAACGAAGCGGAGGGGAGAAACCGCGTGCGCCGGTATCGTACGCGCCGGCTGTCCATGCAATTCGAGACGCGCGTCGAATAATACCTCGCACGCCGCTTCCACACACTTGCCGCAGCAGGTTCCGACACCGAGCTCGAACTGCAGGTCGTCGAAGGTGTCGTGACCGTCGGCGACAGCCCGGCGAATGGCTCGGTCGTTCACGGCCTTGCAGATGCAGACGATCATCGGACGTGGCGGGATGGAATGTAAACGAGAACGATTATCAATCATTCGTTTTCGTCTGGCAAGCACAATTCAGCTTGCCGTTCGCATCCGTCGCGCGCGATCGATCAAGGCGGTCGTCGACGCGTCGTGGGCGGCGCCACCGTCGCCGCTCTCGAGCTCGTCGACGATCGTCTTCGCCAGCACCTTGCCGAGCTCGACGCCCCACTGGTCGAACGAGTCGATGTTCCAGATCGCGCCCTGGACCATGACCTTGTGCTCGTACAGCGCGATCAGCGCGCCGAGCGAAGCCGGCTCGAGGCGCGACAGGACGATCGTGTTCGACGGTCGGTCGCCGGGAAAGCTCTTGTGCGGCGCGAGCCGGTCGGCCTCGTCGGCGGACTTGCCGGCCGCCAGCAGCTCGGCCTTCGCCTCGGCCGCGCTCTTGCCGCGCATCAGCGCCTCGCTCTGCGCGAAGCAGTTGGCGAGCAGCGCGCGGTGATGCTCGAGGTGGCCGTGCGTCGGGTCGATGACGGCGACGAAGTCGATCGGCGCCCATTCGGTTCCCTGGTGCAGGGCCTGGAAATACGCGTGCTGCGCGTTGGTTCCCGGCTGCCCCCAGATCACCGGTACGGTCCGCGCCGCGACCGGCAGGCCGTCGAGGTCGACCGACTTGCCGTTGCTCTCCATCTCGAGTTGTTGCAGATGCGCCGGCAACAGCTCGAGATGCTGGTGATACGGCGCGATGCAGACGCTGCGTGCGCCGAGCAGGTTCGCGTTGACGATGCCCATCAGCGCGAGGCGGACCGGCATGTTGCGTTCGAGCGCCGTGTCGCGGAAGTGCCGGTCCATCGCGTTCGCGCCGGCCAGCAGCGCGCGGAAGCGATCCATCCCGCAGGCGAGCGCGATCGGCAGCCCGATCGCGGACCAGAGCGAATAGCGGCCCCCGACCCAGTCCCAGAAGCCGAACAAGTTCGTGGCGTCGATGCCGAATGCGGTCGCCGCCTCGACGTTGGTCGACACCGCGACGAAGTGCTTGCGAAGGTCCGCTTCAGGGATGCCGCCCGCGACCGACCACGCCCGTGCGGTGTGCGCGTTCATCATGGTCTCGGCGGTCGTGAACGTCTTCGACGCGATCACGAACAGCGTCGTCGCCGGATCGAGCGCCGCGAGCGCGTCGTCGATCGCGTGGGCATCGACGTTCGCGACGAACCGGACGCCGAGGCGCTCGTGCCGGTACGCGTGCAGCGCCGCGCAGACGAAGCGCGGGCCGAGGTCCGAGCCGCCGATGCCGATGTGGACGACGTCGGTGATCGATCGCCCCGAGTGGCCGGTCCACGCGCCGTCGCGGACCGCGCCCGCGAACGTTTCCATGTGATCGAGCACCGCGTGCACGTCGGGCACGACGTTCGCACCGTCGAGCGCGAAGACCGCGTCGGGCGGGGCACGGAGCGCCACGTGCAACGCCGCCCGCTTCTCGGTCGGGTTGATCCGGTCGCCCGCGAACATCGCGTCGCGCCGCGCCGCGACGCCGGCCGCCCGCGCGAGATCGAAAAGCCCGGCGAGCAACGCGTCGTCGACGCGGTTCTTCGATGCATCGAGGACGAGGCCGCCCGCCTCGACGGTGTGTTTCGCGAGCCGGTCCGGATCGTCGTCGAACAGCTGCCGCATCGGCGGCACTTTCGACGCGAGATCGGTGACGGCGGACCAGGCGGTGGAGAGATCGTTCATCGGTGTCCGGTTATCCCGATCTTTATCGAGGAAACGTCATCAGGATACGACGCCGAGCCGGTTGCGAACGGCGCGGATCGCGGGGATCAGCTCCGATGCCGTGAGGCCGGCCGGACCGACGCCGTTCGCGACGAGCTCATCGGCGGCGGCGCCGTGCAACCACGTCGCGGCGCGCGCCGCGTCGAGCGGCGTCATCTTCTGCGCGAGCAGGCCGGCGACGAGGCCGCACAGCACGTCGCCGGTCCCGCCGGTCGCGAGTGCGGGATTGCCGGTCGTGTTGACGACCCACGTGCCGGACGGGTCGGCGACGATGCTGCCGGCGCCTTTCAGCACGACGACGCTCCGCGTGCGGCGCGCGAGTCGCATCGCGGCGTCGATGCGATCGGCCTGCACGGCCTTCACGTCGCAACCGAGGAGACGCGCCGCCTCGAGCGGGTGCGGCGTCAGC
>CAXTDA010000255.1:0-6258 GCA_964242935.1 uncultured Burkholderiaceae bacterium
GGCCTTCCGCCACCAGAAGGGCACGGTGGGCGGCATGTTCTTCATCTTCTGAGGCGCCGCATCGTCCGGTCGTTCCGCGCAAGGAACGACCGGGTCCATGGGTCCTGCTTCGCCGTTGCTCCCTCCGCCATGGCATCGCCGCCCCGCGTCATCTCGCCGCAGGCGGCCTGCTTCTCGCTGCCGCCATGGACCTGGACCAGATGCTGAGCCAGATCCATTCGAACAGCCTTATCCAACGACCGCGATACCACTTCAAAAGGAGACAAGCATGCATCAAATCAAACCCCGCGCTCTGGCGGCGATCATTTCCTCGATTTCGATCGCCGGCCTCATGGCGGCGTGCGGTGGCAGCGACGACGGTGGAAACAACAGTGCGTCCGGTGCCGGCAGCAGCCCGGCGCCCACGGCCGCCGGCCCCGGCGTATTCGACAATGCGCTGGCTTTCGACAGGACCAAGTACACGACCATCACGGTCACGCTGGACGGCGTGAGCACGCCGGTACGCTGGTACCGGGAAGTGTGCTTCGTCGGCAAGCCGATGCAGCTCGCGCCCACGCAAGCCGCGGGAGCGGTGGACAATCGGACCTGCGGCTACCAGAACATGAACATCTTCGTGCGCGAGGTCGACGCGGCCCGGCAGGACAACGCCATCCTGCTGAACGTGAACAACGCCGGCTGGCTGGCCAGCTATCAAGGCGGCAAGGGCGGCTGGAACGGCACGGACCCGATCACTGCCGCGAACTATTCGGGCGCCGACATCGTCAACGGCGGCACTTACGTCAGCACCAGCGATACCGACAAGCGAGGCGCCGCCCTCAAGCGCGGTTTCGTGTACATCAACATGGCCTCCCGTAGTCGGGGCGCGACCGCCCCCGCCGGCGTCTACCCGGACGGCATCTATCAGGGCAAGGCGCCGGCCGCCATCGTCGATGCCAAGGCTGCCGTCCGTTACTTGCGCCTGAACGACAGTCTCATGCCGGGGAACGCCAGCCGCATCATCGTCAACGGCACCAGCGGCGGCGGCGCGCAAACGACCCAACTCGGCGCCACGGGCGACAGCGCCGACTATTTCTCCTATCTGCAAGCCGTGGGCGCGGCGGGCATCGACGCGGCCGGCAAGAGCTCGATCAGCGACAACGTCTACGCCCTCGTGGCGTACTGCCCCATCCAGGACCTGGGCAGTGCCGACCTGGCTTACGAATGGATGTTCAACGTGCTGGATACGCGCGCGCTCGTTTCGGCGGATCAGAAGGCCGGACTGATCGTCGACGCGAGCGGCATCGAGCTCGTCCGCGCTTCCAATCCGGATCCCGCCGGCAGCGCCGCGCTGATGAGCAAGTTCATGACGTACCAGGCCAGCCTCGGCCTGAAGACCGATACCGGGACGGCGTTGACCACGGACAACATGCTGGCGGCCCTGCAGACCGAGTTCAGGAACGCGGCAAGCGCATACGTCAAGGCCGGCAAGCCCTTCGTCGCCTACAACGCCTTCGGGAGTGCGGCAGCCAACGGCGTCGCCGGCGGAAGCGGAACGTTGTATTACAGGAACGACTTCATCGATGTCGATTCCAGCGGCACGGTGACGACGTTCAACATGGCGAACTACCTGAAGTTCGTCGCCAAGCAGGCTCGACTCAAGGCCGTACCGGCATTCGACCAGCTCGGTCAGACCCCGGCCCTGGCGACGACCCCGACAGCGGATACCACCCGAGCCGGCGTGATCGTCAACGGCAACTACAGCGGTGGCGAGTCCAACCTGTTCGGCACCGCTGCACAGGTCTATTCCAATTTCACGGAGTACGCCTGGAACAACAACAACGGCGGCGATGCCGTCAATGCCCGGCAAAGCGATGTCGGCCTGGCGAACACGGGCTACACCTGGGCCGCGAATCCGCAAGCCGCGTTCCTGTCGAACCAGTACAAGCTGATCAACGCGCTGCCCTATGTCGGCAAGACCGACGGCATCACCACGCACTGGCGCATCCGCGTCGGAACGCGTGATCGCGATACGTCCTTCACCGTGGCGTACAACCTGAGCCGCGCCTTGAAGGCCGATGCCAAGGTCAAGGATGTCGACTATGCCCTCTACTGGGACCAGGGACACGCCGGCAACTACGACGTGCTCGACGCCTTCACCTGGATCGACCAGCGGTTGGCCGCCGGCAGCTGAACGGGCATTGCATCGGCGAGGGGGCGCTCGTACCTCACGGGGATGCCCCCTCCGTTCCCCTTCGATGCCGGAGGCACCCGGATGGCTTCAACGCGCGTCGGGCACCCGGCGCGTCTTCAGGAATTCCTCGAACGTCTCGCCGCGGAACGCCGCGTACACCTCGAGGTTCGTCTGCTTCGAGACGCGCGCGAACTTCTCGAGCACGAAGAAGTTGGCGCCGTGGCGGATCAGCCCGAGCCAGTCGCGACGCCGGACCAGATCCTTCTCGTCGTCGTTCAGCCCGGCCTCGGTCATCAGCGCCTCCGGGTCGTGCTCGAAGCGGTCGCGCCATTCCTTGCCGATCATCTTCCAGAAGAAGCGGTTGAGCTTCAACGTGCGGTTGCTGGTGCGCAGGTCGAAGAGATAAGTGCCTTCGATCGACTCGATGCCGGCGAGCTGCGGGTTCATGCGACGGCCTCCGCGCGCTCGTGGGCGTGTTCGGCGGACGGCACCGCGTCGGTCTCCTCGTAGAGCGCGACCGTCATCGCGGTCGTCGTCGCGAGGTAGTAGTTGACGTGGACCTTGCGGACCACCGGGGCCATCGCGCCGCGCATCGCGAGCCACATGATCTGCTCGACGCTCTCGGCGCCGCCGCGGCGGATGAAGTCGGCGTGCGTGAGCCGCGTGAGCTGCTCGGGATCGCGCTCGAGGAGGTCGAGGAACTCCATGTCCCAGGCCTCGTTGTTGAAGCCGGTCCGTTCGCCGTGGACCTGGTGCGACAGGCCGCCGGTGCCGACGACGACGACGCGGAGATCTTCCGGGTACGACTCGATCGCGCGGCGCACCGACCGGCCGAGCTTCCAGCAACGCAGCGGCGTCGGCAACGGAAACTGCAGCACGTTGACCGCGATCGGCACCACCGTGCCGGGCCAGTCGGGCCGGTGCGGCCACAGCAGCGGCAGCGGCGACGCGCAGCCGTGATCGATCGGCCGGTCCTGAAAGATCGTCAGGTCGAACTCGTCGTTGACGAGCGACTCCGCGATGTGCACCTGCAGGTCGACGTCACCCTTGATGGTCGGCAGGTCGCGGAGGCCGGCGCCCTCGTCGGCGACCTGGAACTCGGCGCCGACCCCGAGCGCGAATGTCGGATACAGGTCGAAGAAGAGGCTCGTGCAGTGGTCGTTGTAGAACATCACGAGCACGTCGGCCTTCTGCTCGCTCAACCAGCGCGCGACCGGCAGGTAGCCGTCGAAGAGCGGCTTCCACGCCGGGTCGGCCTGCTTTCCCTTGTCGTACGCGACGCCGATCGTCGGGACGTGCGACGTGCCGATGCAGCCGATGATGCGAGCCATGCGGGGTCTCCTGCGTTGACGGTCGGGTCTCGTGGCCGACGCGTTCTGTCTTGTCAATCGATGTAGCGAAGGCCGAGCTTCTCGAGCGGCCCGCGCATCTCGTACATGTCGAGGCCGAGTACGCCGCCCGCGAGCTTCTCGCGCTTCGACGCCTCGTTCGCCTCGCGGCGCTCGGCCGCGTCCGCGACGTCGGCGGCGACCGCCGAGGGCACCACGACGACGCCGTCGTCGTCGGCGACGATCACGTCGCCCGGATGGACCGCGGCACCGGCGCAGACCACCGGCACGTTGACCGAACCGAGCGTCGCCTTGATCGTGCCCTTCGCGCTGATCGCGCGGCTCCACGCCGGGAACGGCATCGCGGCCAGCTCGCGCACGTCGCGGACGCCGCCGTCGATGACGATGCCGCGCGCGCCGCGAGCCATGAACGAGGTCGCGAGCAGGTCGCCGAAGAAGCCGTCGGTGGAGTCCGCGGTGCACGCGGCAACGACCAGGTCACCCGGCCGCAACTGCTCCGCGGCGACGTGCAGCATCCAGTTGTCGCCCGGCTGCAGCAGCACCGTCACGGCCGTCCCGCAGGCCTGTGCCCCGACGAAGATCGGGCGCATGTACGGCTTCATCAGGCCGACGCGTCCCATCGCCTCGTGGACCGTCGCGGAGCCGAAGCGGCCGAGGCGTTCCATCGCGGCCGGGTCCGCGCGCGGGATGTTGCGTCGGACGATGCCGAGGTCGTTCAGGCTCATGTGGTCTCCATCGTTCGCACGTCGCGGCGCTCGAGCAGCGCGTCGAGCCGCGGGAAGACGCGCCGTGCGTTGCCTTCGTAGATGCGCTGCCGTGCGTCGTCGTCGAGGCAGCTCGCCGCGTCGATGTAGCGCTTCGTGTCGTCGAAGTAGTGTCCGGTCTCGGGGTCGATGCCGCGGACCGCGCCGATCATCTCGCTCGCGAACAGCACGTTGTCGACGGGGATAACCTTCGTCAGCAGGTCGATGCCCGGCTGGTGATAGACGCAGGTGTCGAAGAAGATGTTCTTCAGCAGATGCTGGCCGAGGAGCGGCTTCTTCATCTCCTGCGCGAGCCCGCGGAAGCGACCCCAGTGGTACGGCACCGCACCGCCGCCGTGCGGGATCAGGAAGCGCAGGCCGGGGAAGTCCTCGAACAGGTCCGACGTCAGGCACTGCATGAACGCGGTCGTGTCGGCGTTCAGGTAGTGCGCGCCGGTCGTGTGGAAACACGGGTTGCAGCTCGTCGACACGTGGATCATCGCCGGGATGTCGTACTCGATCATCTTCTCGTAGATCGGATACCAGTGGCGGTCGGACAGCGGCGGCGACGTCCAGTGGCCGCCCGACGGGTCCGGGTTGAGGTTGATGCCGACGTTGCCGAACTCGTTCACGCAGCGTTCGAGCTCGGGGATGCAGGTCGCCGTGTCGACGCCCGGCGACTGCGGCAGCATCGCGACCGGCACGAAGTGGTCGGGGAACAGCCGCGACACGCGAAAGCAGAGCTCGTTGCAGAGTGCGGCCCACGTCGCCGACACCTGGAAGTCGCCGATGTGATGTGCCATGAAGCTCGCGCGCGGCGAGAACAGCGTGAGGTCGAGCCCGCGCTCGCGCATCAGCCGGAGCTGGTTCGTCTCGATCGATTCGCGGAGCGCGTCGTCGTCGATGCGGAGCTCGGACGCGCGCGGCATCGCGGACGGATCCGCGATGGCGGCGATCTGCCGGTTCCGCCAGGCCTCGAGGGCGGGCGGGGCGGTGGTGTAGTGGCCGTGGCAATCGATGATCATGGGTCGGTCGTCGCGTCGGGCGCGACGTGTCGATTCGTCGAACGAAGGAACGCGCTCTCGGGTCGGTCGTGCGGGTCGACCGGTCGCGCCGGACGCCCGCAGCGTGTGCAGCGGTCGGCTCGCACGTCGTTCGGCAGCGCGCGCCGACGATCGCACGCCCGCGCCCGTGCGGCCAATGCGCAATCGAGCAGCGGCCATGCGATTTGCTTATGGGTGAGGCCGACGGCGCCGCGGGAACGGCGTCTCGCGAGCCACGGCCGCGTGCGCCAAGCAGGCTGTCGGGCGAAAGCGATGCGTCCGGATGGAGCGGGTGACGAGAATCGAACTCGCGTATGCAGCTTGGGAAGCTGCCGTTCTGCCATTGAACTACACCCGCGTCGGCACCGCCGATCCCGATCGATGCGAAGGCTTTCGAGCGGTTGCGCCGCGACTCGTCAATCTACACGAAGCGCCCGTCCCTCGCCGACCGCGGTCGCGCGTCGTGCGCGACGGGGGTCGGGGGTCGCGACCTGCGAGCGATCCCGTAGCGAAAACTTGTGCGGAGCCCGGAGTACCATCGCCCGCACTTCCTCCCTCGGTCAGACGGCAAATGCAATCGGACGTCGGCCGTCGCATCGTATCGGTCTTGCTCGCACGAGTCGCGGAAGGCGCCGATGCGCCCGAGATCGCCGAGGCGGTGATCCTCGCCCTCGAGGAGGTCGACGCCGCGCTCAGCCCGATCATCGGGAAGCGTGGGTTGGCGGCGCTGCTGAAGCGCAGCTTTCATCTTGCCGGCGCGCGGCATCCGTGGCTTCGGGCGGAGTTCGACGACAGCGGCGCGGTGCTCGAACTCGAGTCGCTCCGGTCGCTCCTGGCCTGCCGGAGCGGTGCCGAGACCGCGTCCGCCGGCGGCGAGCTACTCGGCGAATTCCGCAAGATGCTCACCGCCTTGATCGGACCCTCGCTCACCGAGCAGTTGCTCGGATCGGCCT
>CAXTDA010000256.1:0-6232 GCA_964242935.1 uncultured Burkholderiaceae bacterium
TTCCGCAGGTGCATCCTCAGGTGGTCGTGCATCCGCAGATCTTTCCGCAGGTCGTCCATCCGCAAGTGGTCGTGCATCCCCAGATCTTTCCGCAGGTCGTGCATCCCCAGATCTTTCCGCAGGTCGTGCATCCACAGATCTTCCCCCAGGTCGTGCACCCACAGATCTTCCCGCAGGTTCACCCGCAACTGGTTTTCCCCGGCTTCCCGCGCTGAGCCGTTCAGGAGCTTTCGAGAGGAGCCGAGATGGCCGACGAGACGAAGGATCGTGACGGGACGGGTACGCAACGAACGACGAACGGCGTGCCGAGCGGATCGCCGACCCGCGCCGCCGGCGATGGTCAGCGAAGGGGCTCGCTCGTCGTGGTCGGCACCGGCATCCGCACCGTCGGGCACCTGACGATGGAGGCGGTCGCATGGATCCGGCAGGCGGACAAGGTCCTCTACGTCGTCGGCGACCCGGTCGCCGAGTCCATGCTGATGGAGCTGAACCCGAAGGGCGCCGAGTCGTTGACGACGATGTACGGCGAAGGCAAACCGCGCATCGACACGTACCACCAGATGGTCGAGCGAACGATGGAATGCGTGCGCGGCGGGCTGCTGACCTGCATGGCCTGCTACGGGCATCCCGGCGTCTTCGTCTATCCGTCGCACGAGTCGATCCGTCGGGCGCGCGCCGAGGGATACAGCGCGCGGATGCTGCCGGGGATCTCGTCGGAAGACTGCCTCTTCGCGGACCTCGGCGTGGATCCCGGCATCAACGGCTGCCAGTCGTATGAAGCGACCGACTTCCTCCTCAACGGCCGCGCCGTCGACGCGACCAGTTCGCTGGTGCTCTGGCAGATCGGCGTCGTCGGCGACGCCAGCTTCAAGGCGACGGCCTACGACCTCTCGGCGATGCCGCTGCTGATCGAACGACTGCTGTCGATCTATCCGGCCACCCATCCGATGTACCTGTACGAAGCCGCGGTCTTCCACGGCTGCGAACCGGTCATCCGGCGCATCACGGCCGCGGAGCTCGTCAATGGGCCGCTGTCGGCGGGGTACACGCTGTACATCCCGCCGGCCTACCCGCGGACCAGCGATCTCAACACCTACTACCGGATGAACGCGATGATTGCCGCCGGCCGCTCGACGCCGGCGTCCATCGGCTAGCCTTCGAGGGGTCGGTCCGTCCCGCGCTCGCCGTCGATGCTGGCCAACCCGTATCTCGACTTCTTCGACGCACTGCCCGGTTCGTTCAAGCGCCATCCGGCGATGGCCCCGACGCCCGCCGAACTGCTGCTTCCCGACTGGTCGGCCTTCAAGGCCGCGGTCGCGCGTCACTTCGCGTGGGCCGTGCCGACCGAGCAGGCGATCGCGACGATCCGCCGGCACGCCGACCGGGTCGTCGAGGTCGGCGCCGGCAGCGGCTACTGGGCCTGGCTGATGCGACAGACGGGGATCGATGTCGCTGCGTACGACGTCACCCCGCCGGCGTTCACGTGGAGCCGCGTGGAGGTCGGCGACACGCGCGTCGTCGACCGCGATCCGCGCCGCGCGCTGTTTCTCTGCTGGCCACCGTGGCAGTCGCCGATGGCGGCCGATGCGCTCCGTCGTCACGGCGGCGACTGCCTGATCTACGTCGGCGAATGGCTGCGCGGCAACGCCGATCCGTCGTTCTTCGCGTCGCTGACCGCGTCGTTCGATGCGGTCGATGGCGTGTCGCTGCCCCAGTGGTACGCGCGCGACGACGCGCTGTTCGTCTTTCGCCGCAAGGGCGTGCGGGGAAACTCACCGGGTCGATATCGATTGACGCGACTCGCCGCGTGACGTGCAATCCGCGGTCCCCCAGACCTCGGAGAACGACATGCAGCACCGCTGGATCCGCGCCGCCACCGTCGCGGCTGCCCTCACGCTCGCACCGCTCGCTCAGGCCTACGACGGCGTCGTCGAGAAGAAGACGTTCACGATCCCCACCTTCACGACGGTCGGCGGCAAGACGCTGAGGAACGTCCGCATCGGCTACGAGACCTACGGCACGCTGAACGCGGCGGGCACCAACGCGATCTTCGTCGCGCATTACTTCTCGGGCAACTCGCATGCGGCCGGCAAATACAAACCGGGGGACGCGGCGCCCGGCTACTGGGATTCGGTGATCGGCGCCGGCAAGCCGTTCGATACCGACAAGTACTTCGTCGTGTCGGCCGACTCGCTGGTCAACCTGTCGACGAAGGACCCGAACGTGATCACGACCGGTCCCGCGACGATCGACCCCGACACCGGCAAGCCGTACGGGATGCGTTTCCCGATCGTGACGATCAAGGACTTCGTCGTCACCCAGAAGGCGCTCGCCGACGCGCTCGGGATCAAGCGCTTCGTCGCGGTGACCGGTGCGTCGATGGGGTCGCTGCAGGCGATGGAATGGGCCGCGTCGTATCCCGACCTGGTCGAACGCGCGATCCCCGTCATCCCCGGCGGCCTCGAGGCGAATCCCTACCTGATCGCGATGGCGGACGTCTGGGCGATGCCGATCTTCGACGATCCGAAATGGAACGGCGGCGACTACTACGGAAAGGACGAGCCGCTGCACGGCGTCGCCGAGGCGCTGAAGATCGTGACGATCAACTCGCGAGCACCCGGGTGGTCGCAGAAGACGTTCGCACGCGACTGGGCCAGGGAAGGCGTCGACCCGCTCGCGTCGTGGGACAACAAGTACAAGGTGCAGGACGCGCTCGACAAGGCGGGCGCCGCACGCGCCGCGACGGCCGACGCCAACTCGTTCCTGTACCTGGTCCGCGCGAACCAGCTCTACCGCGTCGGGCAGGGCGCGACGCTCGACGAGGGCGTGGCCCGCATCAAGGCCAAGGTCCTCGCGATCCCCGCGAGCTCCGACCGGCTGCTGTTCCCCGAGTACACGACGACGATGCTCGAGACGCTGAAAAGGCACGGCGTCGCGACCGAGCTGTTCGTGATCCAGGGCGAAGGCGGCCACCTCGACGGCGTCACCGACATCGCGAAGGCGGGCGACGCGATCCGCGCATTTCTCACGCAATAGTCACGAAACGACACGACGCGCGCGCAAGCGCGTCGTTTCAGACGGCGCCGCACGCGTTCCCCCGTCGGCGGCCGACACGACGGCGAAGGACCGGAAGTCACCGTGCGGCGATGGCGTCGCGTGTGACTTCGCACCGCGGTCGCATCCCCAGCACGCCGCGCATCGCTTCCCATGTGGCTCGTCCGCCTCGCCCTCCGGCGACCCTATACCTTCGCCGTGATGGCGATCCTGATGCTCGTGCTCGGCATCGGGTCGATCGTCGCGATGCGGAAGGACATCTTTCCGTTCATCGACATCCCGGTCGTCAGCGTCGTCTGGGCGTACACCGGCATGCCGCCGCAGGAGATGGCCGACCGCATCGTGACGATCGACGAGCGCGCGATGACGACGACCGTCAACGACATCGAGCACATGGAGTCGACGTCGTACCCGGGCGTCGCGGTGGTCAAGGTCTACCTGCAGCCCGGCACCAAGGTCGAAGGCGCGATCGCGCAGATCACCGCGCTGTCGCAGACCATCCTCCGCCCGCTGCCGCCCGGCATCTTCCCGCCGAACATCGTCCAGTACGACGCGTCGAGCGTGCCGATCCTGCAGCTCGCGCTGTCGAGCGAGTCGATGTCGCAGCAGGACCTCTACGACCAGGGGCAGAACTTCATCCGCACGCAACTCGCGACGGTCGAAGGCGCGTCGGTCCCGCTGCCGTACGGCGGCGCGACGCCGACCGTGATGGTGGACCTCGATCCCGGGGCGCTCTACGCGCGGGGCATGTCGGCGAGCGACGTGTCGACCGCGCTGTCGAACCAGAACCTGATCGTGCCGGCGGGGACCGCGAAGATCGGCAGCCGCGAATACGTGGTCCAGCTGAACAGCAGCCCGCTGCAGGTCGAGGGCCTGAACGCGCTGCCGATCCGCCTCGCGAACGGCTCGCTGGTCTACCTGCGCGACGTCGCGCAGGTCCGCCAGGGCCACACGGTGCAGACCAACATCGTCCGCGAGGACGGGCGGCGCGGCGCGCTGCTGACGGTGCTGAAGCACGGCGAGACGTCGACGCTCGACATCGTCGCCGGCGTCAAGAAGAAGCTCGGGACGGTCCTCGCCGACATGCCCAAGGAACTCCACGTGAAGGAGCTCTTCGACCAGTCGGTCTTCGTCCGCGCGGCGATGAACGGCGTGCTGCGCGAGGGCGCCATCGCCGCGTTGCTCACCGGCCTGATGATCCTGCTCTTCCTCGGCAGCTGGCGCAGCACGCTGATCGTGTTCGTGACGATCCCGCTGTCGATCCTGACGTCGCTCGGCGTGCTCGCCGTGCTCGGCCAGACGATCAACATCATGACGCTCGGCGGCCTGTCGCTCGCGGTCGGCGTGCTGGTCGACGACGCGACGGTCGAGATGGAGAACATCCATCGCAACCTCGACCTCGACAAGCCGCTGACGCGCGCGATCCTCGACGGTGCCCAGCAGATCGCCGTGCCCGCGTTCGTGTCGACGCTCGCGATCTGCATCGTGTTCGTTCCCGTGCTGCTGCTGACCGGCGTCGCGAAGTACCTGTTCACGCCGCTCGCCGGCGCCGTCGTGTTCGCGATGCTGACGTCGTACCTCCTCAGCCGCACCGTGATCCCCCCGATGGCGCGGCTCCTGCTCGCGAAGGAGATCGAACAGGCGAAGGATCCGAAGGCCGGTGAACGCGCGGAAAAGAGCTTCCTCGCGCGGATCCACGACGGGTTCGAGCAGCGCTTCGAGCGGTTGCGGAAGCGCTATCACGGCGCGCTCGAATGGTCGCTCGACCATCGCGGCTGGGTGCTGGTGCCGTTCGTCGTGTTCGTCGTCGCGTCGTCGTTGCTGACGTTCGCGATCGGCCGCGACTTCTTCCCGTACGTCGATTCGGGACAGATGCGCCTCCACGTGCGCGCACCGGCCGGCCTTCGCATCGAGGAAACCGAGCAGCTGTTCGCGCGGATCGAGAAGGCGATCCGGGCGCGCATCCCGGCCGACGAGCTCGAGACGATCCTCGACAACATCGGCCTGCCGACCGGCACCAACCTCGCGACCGGCGACGTCGCGACGCTGGGTGCCGCCGACGGCGAGATCCTGATCGCGCTCAAGCCCGGCCATCGAGCGACGCAGGACTACGAGCGCGACCTGCGCCTTCATCTCGGCGAAGCGTTTCCGGACGAGACGTTCTTCTTCCAGTCCGCGAACATCACGAACCAGATCCTCAACTTCGGACTGCCCGCACCGATCGACGTGCAGGTCGCCGGCCGCGACAAGGAGAAGAACCTCGAGGTCGCGCGCGCGATCATGGCCGACATCAAGAAGATTCCCGGTGCGGTCGACGTGCACCTCGGCCAGGAGACCAGCACGCCGACGATGGCCGTCGACATCGATCGCGACAAGGCCCAGCAGGCGGGCCTCACGCAGAAGGACATCGCGAACAGCGTGCTGATCTCGTTGTCGTCGAGCGGGCAGATCGCGCCGACGCAATGGCTCAATCCGAACAACGGCGTCAGCTACCAGATCGCGGTGCAGACGCCGCAGAACCGCATCGATTCGCTCGACGCGTTGCGGCGGACGCCGGTCACGGCCGCCGCCGGCGACCATGCGCCGCAGCTCCTCGGCAACCTCGCGACGATGCGCCGGACGACGTCGACCGCAGCCGTCTCGCACTACAACGTGCAACCGGTGTTCGACATCTTCGCGAACACCGACCGGTCGGACCTCGGCGGCGTGTCGTCGCACGTCGACGACATCGTCGAACGCTACAAGAAGGACGCGCCGAAGGGCACGCAGATCACGGTGCGCGGCCAGGTCGACACGATGAAGAAGTCGTTCCTGCGGCTCGAGCTCGGGCTCGTCTTCGCGGTGCTGTTCGTCTACCTGCTGATCGCGGTCAACTTCCAGTCGTGGCTCGACCCGCTGCTGATGCTGGCCGCGGTGCCGGGCGCGTTCGCCGGCGTCCTGTGGATGCTGTTCCTGACGCTGACGCCGTTCAGCGTGCCGTCGCTGATGGGCGCAATCATGTCGATCGGCGTCGCGACCGCGAACAGCATCCTGATGATCGTGTTCGCGGAGGACGCGCGGAAGTCCGGCGGCAAGAAGGAAGACGGTGACGGAGACCAGCCCGATGGCGAACCGAAGTCCGCGCGCGACGCGGCGCTCGAGGCGGGCTCCACGCGGATGCGGCCGGTGATCATGACCG
>CAXTDA010000257.1:0-6157 GCA_964242935.1 uncultured Burkholderiaceae bacterium
GAGCGGCAGTCGCTCGGCACCTACGCGATCCTGTGGCTGATCGAGCGCGCCCAGGCGCAGAAGCTTCCGTATGTGTACTTGGGCTACTGGGTGCCGGAGAGCCGCAAGATGGCCTACAAGGCCCGGTTCCGGCCCTGCGAGATCCTGGTGCAGGGCACCTGGCGCATGCTGACGGCCGCGGAGACGGGCCAGAGCGCGGGGGTCGTGGCCGCCCCGCGCGGCGCCGCGCGCTTCGCAGGCGCGCGCCTTGTCGTCGGACCCGGCGGTCGCGAAGACGCGGTGACCGCGCGCCTTCGCGAGCTGGATCGCGGTGACGCCGATGCCGCTCGTGCCGCCCTGGACCAGCAGCGTCTCCATCCGGCCCTTTGCGTCCTGCCCGAGCGCCGCGCGCTCGAAGACATTGCTCCAGACGGTGAAGAAGGTCTCGGGCAGCGACGCGGCCTCGATCATCGACAGCCCGGTCGGGATCGGCAGGCACTGCTCGGCCGGCGCGACGCAGTATTCCGCGTAGCCGCCGCCCGGCACCAACGCGCAGACCGGGTCGCCGATCGTCATGCGGAGATCGCCGAGCGCCGCGCCGTCGCCGACGCCGACGACGATCCCGGCCACTTCGAGGCCCGGGATGTCCGACGCGCCGGGCGGCACCGGATAGTTGCCGGTGCGCTGGAAGACGTCGGGCCGGTTGACGCCGGCCGCGCGAACCTCGATCAGGATCTCGCCGGGCTGCGGCACGGGCTTCTCGCGTTCGCCAAGGACCAGCACCTCGGGACCGCCGTACTGCGTGATTTCGACTGCCTTCATGGACAGGGCCTCATGGGGTGGCACACACGAAAAGCGCGCCGAAGCGCGCCTTTCACCGATCCAGCTGTTTCGACGACGGCCTACTCGGCGGTCACGGCCTGCGGGGCCGGCGCCGGCGCTGCGACCGCCTTCATCGACAGCCGGAGGCGTCCCTTGTCGTCGGCCTCGAGCACCTTGACCTTCACGATCTGGCCTTCCTTCAGGTAGTCGGTGACCGCGTTGACGCGCTCGTTCGCGATCTGGCTGATGTGCAGCAGGCCGTCCTTGCCCGGCAGCACCTGCACGATGGCGCCGAAGTCGAGCAGCTTCAGCACCGTGCCCTCGTAGACCGTGCCGACCGCGACCTCGGCCGTCAGGTCCTCGATGCGCTTCTTCGCGACCTGGCCCGCCGCCGCGTCGACCGACGCGATGGTCACGATGCCCTCGTCGTTGATGTCGATCTGCGTCTTCGTCTCTTCGGTCAGCGCGCGGATCGTCGCACCGCCCTTGCCGATCACGTCGCGGATCTTCTCCGGGTTGATCTTCAGCGTGATCAGACGCGGCGCGAAGTCCGACAGCTCGGTCTTCAGGTGCGGCATCGCCTCCTGCATCTTGCCGAGGATGTGCATCCTCGCCTCCTGCGCCTGCGCGAGCGCGACCTGCATGATCTCCTTCGTGATGCCCTGGATCTTGATGTCCATCTGCAGCGCGGTGATGCCGGTCGTGGTGCCGGCGACCTTGAAGTCCATGTCGCCGAGGTGGTCCTCGTCGCCGAGGATGTCGGTCAGCACCGCGAACTTGTTGCCTTCCTTGATCAGGCCCATCGCGATGCCGGCGACGTGCGACTTCATCGGCACGCCCGCATCCATCAGCGCGAGACAGCCGCCGCACACCGACGCCATCGACGACGACCCGTTCGACTCGGTGATCTCGGAAACCAGGCGGATCGAGTAGCTGAACTCATCGACCGGGGGCAGGCAGGCGAGCAACGCGCGCTTCGCGAGGCGGCCGTGGCCGATCTCGCGCCGCTTCGGCGTGCCGACGCGTCCGGTCTCGCCGGTCGCGAACGGCGGCATGTTGTAGTGGAGCATGAAGCGGTCGGTGAACTCGCCCATCAGCGCGTCGATGCGCTGCGCGTCGCGCGCGGTGCCGAGCGTGGCGACGACCAGCGCCTGCGTCTCGCCGCGCGTGAACAGCGCGGAGCCGTGGGTGCGCGGCAGGACACCGGTGCGGATCTCGATCGGGCGCACCGTGCGCGTGTCGCGGCCGTCGATGCGCGGCTCGCCTTCGAGGATCTGCGTCCGGACGATCTGCGACTCGAGGTCGAAGAGGATGTTCGAGACATCGAGCTTCTCGGGCACCTCGCCGCCGATGCTGGTCGCTTCCTCGGCGAGCTTGCTCATCACGGATGCGGTGATGCGCTTCAGCTGCTGCTGGCGGTCCTGCTTCGACCGCATCTGGTACGCGGCGCGCAGATCGACCTCGGCGAAGTGCCTGACACGGCCGATCAGCGCCTCGTTCTTCGCGGCCGGCTGCCAGTCCCACTCGGGCTTGCCGCCTTCCTTGACGAGCTCGTGGATCGCGTCGATCGCCTTCTGCATCTCGCTGTGGCCGAACACGACCGCGCCGAGCATGATCTCCTCGGACAGCTGGTCGGCCTCGGACTCGACCATCAGCACGGCCGCTTCGGTGCCGGCGACGACCAGGTTCATCTTCGAATCGACCAGCGCCGACTTCGACGGGTTGAGGATGTACTGGCCGTTCAGGTAGCCGACCCGCGCGGCGCCGATCGGGCTCGCGAACGGGACGCCGGAGATCGCGACGGCCGCCGACGCGCCGATCATCGCCGGGATGTCCGGGTCGATCTCGGGGTTGACCGACAGCACGTGGATGATGACCTGGACCTCGTTGTAGAAGCCTTCGGGGAACAGCGGACGGAGCGGTCGATCGATCAGGCGGCTGGTCAGCGTCTCCTTCTCGCTCGGCTTGCCTTCGCGCTTGAAGAAGCCGCCGGGAATCTTGCCGGCCGCGTACGTCTTCTCGATGTAGTCGACGGTCAGCGGAAAGAAGTCCTGGCCGGGCTTCGCGGTCTTCGACGCGACGACGGTGGCGAGGACCACGGTGTCGTCGACGGTGACCAGCACCGCCCCGCCGGCCTGGCGGGCGATCTCGCCGGTCTCGAGCGTGACGGTGTGTTCACCGTACTGGAAGCTCTTGGTGACTTTGTTGAACATGGACATGGATGCTCCTTCTGGGGCGCTGAGCCGCGCGCGGTTGAACAGCCGCACTGCGACCCGATCGTTTGCGGTGGATCGGTGCACCTCGACCGACGGGTCGGCCGCCCCGCGACCGATTCAACCCGACGTCTTGGACCGTACTGAATTCAGCGTTCCGCCGCGCCCGGTCCCCGAGCACGCAACGGAAGCGCAAGAAGCCCGCGACAGGAAACTGGCGCAGGCTTCTCGCTCAAAGCGACGACGAATCGACCACCGGACCCGAGGGACCCTACTTGCGCAGCCCCAGCTTCTCGATCAGGGCCCGGTAGCGGTCGGCGTCCTTGCCCTTCAGGTAGTCGAGCAGCTTCCGCCGGCGACTCACCATGCGCAGCAGGCCGCGGCGCGAGTGATGGTCCTTGACGTGTTCCTTGAAGTGCGGGGTCAGCTCGTTGATGCGTGCCGTCAGCAGCGCGACCTGGACCTCGGGGGACCCGGTATCGTTCAACGCACGCGCGTGCGCGGTGACGATCTCGGTCTTGTTGATGTTGGCGAATGCCATATCCGGACTCCTCGACTGGCGGTACAGCTGGACGGGCCGCACCGTGATGAAACGATGAATGAACGATGAACGAAGGGTGCGCATTGTACAGGCATTCGAGGCGCCGGACGCACAGAACGGGCGCGTCCGGGTCACGTACGTTGCCGCCGCGGCCCACGCCCGCGTTCGTTGACGCATCCGCCGGGCTATGACTACCCTCTTCGCAACCGTCGACAAGTTCCCGCGGGTAGCGTCGGTCATGGCCGTCGGCGGACGTCGGTCGTTCGCCGGTCTCGTCGCCACGCTGCTCCCCGCGCTGCTCCTCCTGGCGGCCGCAGCCCGGGCGCACGAGCCGATGCCGAACGTGTCGATCTATGCGGGTTCGCGAGGCACCGGCGTGCCGGAGGCGGCGCGTGCGCGTCTGCTCGAAATCGAGCGGTTCCTGACGAGCGAGCAGGCGTCCGCGCCGGGGGCGTTCCGCTTCGGCAGGTCGGTCGTGGGGCTCGAGGGCGAGACGATGCTCTGCATCGCGTTCCAGGACGCTGCGAAGCGGGAGCTGTTGCTGGCGCGGCTGCAGCCGATGGTCGCCTCGGTCCCGCTGCTGAACGTGGGCCGTTCGAACTGTTCGGTCGACTGAGGTCCGCGTTTCGAATCCAAGGAGGGAGTGACATGGACGATTCGACGAAGGCGCGCCCGCCGTCGCACGGTGTCGTGGCGCTGATGCTCGCGGTGGTCGCGTCGTTCGCGGCGGCGGACGCGAAGGCGGCCTGCGATCCGAAGACGAAGCCCGCGACGTTCGAGCAGTTCAAGGCCTGCACGTATCAGGAACCCGACTCGAAGATCTGGATCGTGGACGGCGACGTGCCGATCGTCGACGAGGAGGCGCTGCGCCGCTTATCCGGGGCTTGCGTCGACCCCCCCGCGACCCCGGGGGGGGCGCCGGCGCTCGGTCGCGCGCCGGCGACGCTGATCGTCAACCGCGTCAACAACGCCGACGACGTGTGGGCGTCGAGCAAGCGCTGCGGCATCAGCTACTGCGTCTCGCGGGCGTCGACCGGTACACGCTATCAGGCGGTGGTCGACGCGATGGCCGCGTCGACCGCGGCGTGGTCGAGCAACATGGGCGTGAAGTTCGTGCACGCCGCCGACCAGGACAACACGTGCACCGCGACCAACCAGCAGGTCGACTTCGACGTGCAGGTGGTCTCGGGTCAGCCGTACCTCGCACGCGCCTTTTTTCCGGCGCAGGCGCGCGCCACCCGCAACGTCAACATCGACACGACGTCGTTCTCGGCGACGCCGCCGCTGACGCTCGAAGGCGTGCTGCGCCACGAGCTCGGCCACGCGATCGGCTTCCGTCACGAGCACACGCGGCCCGAGGCGGGCCAGTGCTTCGAGGACAACAGCTGGCGTGCGCTGACGCCGTACGACTCGGCATCGGTGATGCACTACCCGCAATGCGGCGGTACCGCCGGATGGCTGCTCGCGTTGAGCCCGGGCGACATCAGCGGCGGCGCGGTGCTCTACGGCGCCGCCGACACCTGCGCCTCGCAGCCCGCGGGCGCCGCGGTGACCTGCCGCGTCTTCAACGACGGCTACGCGAGCGCGACGGGGTTGTCGGACGCGCTGTACTTCCGCGCGAAGAGCTCGATCTGCGTTCCCGACACGACCGCGAAGGGAACCTGCCGGAAGTGGTTCGGCCGCTGCCAGACGCCGACCGGCGAGCGCGTCAACTTCACCGTCTTCAACGACGGGGCGACGAACCGGACCCCGCCGTCCGACGCCGTCTATATCCGCCAGCCGTTGGCCGCCTGCACCCCGGGCGGGACCGGCACCTCCAATTGCAGGAAGTGGGTCGGCCTGCCGACGACCGCGTCGGGCAAGCCCGCCAAGTGCTACCTTTTCGACGACGGTTACGCCCGGGTCGTCGGACCGACCGACGCCATCTACGCGAAAGGCCCGAACCAGATGTGCATGCCCGATGGAAGCCCGGCCGGCATCTGCCGCCGATGGTTCGGCCGATGCCAGGTCTCCTGAGCGCGGCGAGGCGGCCCGCGCGGGCCGGCTTGCTCGCCGGCCTCGTGATGACGGCGTCGTGCGCGGTGCAGGCACCCGCGACGCCGGACGGCTCGATCGGCCCGGCCGAGACGGCACGCGCGATCGTGGGTGCGGTCGACCCGGCCGAGTTGCGGTCGACCATCGGGACGCTGGTGGCGTTCGGCACCCGTCATACCGCCTCCGAGACCGTGTCCGACACGCGCGGCATCGGCGCCGCAAGGCGATGGGTGGCGGCGCGCTTCGCCGCGATCTCGAAGGACTGCGGCGGCTGTCTCGAGGTCGTCACGCCGTCGCAGACGTTCACGAACCCACGCCTCGCCGCGGCGACCGAGGTGATGGACGTGATCGCGATCCAGCGCGGCAGCGGCGACGCCGACCGCGTCGTGCTGATCGCCGGGCATCTCGATTCGCGCGCGAGCGACGTGATGAACGCGACGATCGACGCCCCCGGGGCCAACGACGACGCGTCGGGCGTGGCGGCGGCCATCGAGTCGGCGCGGGTGCTGTCGAAGCACCGCTTCCGCGCGACCATCGTCTATGCCGCGCTGTCGGGCGAGGAGCAGGG
>CAXTDA010000258.1:0-6140 GCA_964242935.1 uncultured Burkholderiaceae bacterium
GGCGGCGGGGAGCGCGCGCGACGCCGTCTCGTCGGCGCACGACAGTCGATGCGACGCCCCGGTGCCGCGCTGGTCGACGAGGACGATGTTGCGGTCGCGATTGAGCTTCGAGAACAGCTGCACCATCTGCGCCGCGACATCGGTCGCGGCCTGTCCCGGCCCGCCGGCGAAGACGAAGACCGGATCCGGCTCGGGCCTGCGGGCGAGGGCGGGGACGACCGCGACGCGGATGCCGATGCGACGGGCCGCGGCGTCGTTCGCGAGGCGCCGGTCCTCCGGCACCTGCAGCGTCGCGCAGCGCAGCTCGATCTCGACGCCCTTCAGCCGGCAAGGGCGGAAGTCGAGGTCGGCCGCGGCGTTCGACGCGCGGTCGCCGCAGCCGGCCGCGAGCGTCGCGATGACGATGGCGACGACGACGAACCCGGTCCAACCGACGACGGGCGGCTTTGTTTCAGCGAGTAACATCGGTCAACTTCCCGGGATGCCGGTCGTTTCGATCGGGTGTTCCATCACCGCGATCCGCCATGCGACCTTCGAGAGTGTTGTCGTTGAACCGCTGGCAGGCAAGCCGGCTGTCGCGCTTCGTGTTGTTTGCAGGCGCATTGCTCCTCGCGACGGTCTGGTGGACGAACGCCCGTGCCGACGTGCCGGGCCGCGTCGGGCGGATCGCCTTCATGGAAGGCGACGTCCAGGCGTATTCGGAGACCGATCCCGAGTGGAAGGTCGCCTACGTCAACCAGCCGATCACGGCGCGGAACTCGATCTTCGTCGGCGATGCCGGCCGTGCCGAGATCAGCATCGGATCGACGACGCTCGCGATGGACGCGGGCTCGCAGATCGACATCCAGGCGTTCGACGACGACACGTTCGACGCGAACGTCGTGCGCGGCCGGGTCTCGGTGCGCGTCCGCCGTCTCGATGCGAACGACCGCTACACGCTCGGCGTGCCGGGCGCGGACTTCGCGTTGCTGCGGCCGGGCCGCTACCGGATCGACGCGCTGCAGTCGACGAGCGGCATCACGGTCTTCGCCGGTCAGGCGAGCGTCGCGGGCGACCGCGGCGACGTGCTGGTCGAAGCCGGGAACGGGATGCGCGTCGCGACCGACCGGGCCAATCCGGACGCCCCGCCGCAGCTGCTTTCTGCGGCGCCGGTGGCGGTGCCGCTCGACGACTGGGTCGAGGTGCGCGAGGCGCGTTTTCGGAACAGCCAGTCCGAGCGTTATGTCTCGCCGAACATGACGGGCTACGAGGACCTCGACGCGAACGGCCGCTGGGCCAACGAGGAGGACCTCGGTCCGGTCTGGTATCCGACCACCTACGTGCGCGAGGACTGGGCGCCGTACCGCTACGGGCGCTGGGCTTACGTCCAGCCGTGGGGCTACACGTGGGTCGACGACGCGCCGTGGGGATTCGCACCGTTTCATTACGGCCGCTGGGTGCAGGTCGGCAACCGCTGGGGCTGGTGCCCCGGGGCCTACGTCTCGCGCCCGGCCTACGCGCCGGCGCTGGTCGGCTTCTACGGCGGCGACGGCTTCTCGGCGTCGTTCGGGCTCGGCGCCGGACCCGCGGTGGGCTGGTATCCGCTCGCGCCGTGGCAGCGCTACTCGCCGCACTACACGCGGAGCGCCGGCTACATCAACCAGGTCAACAACATCGTGATCGTCGACCCGCCGCGGCGCTTCGGTCCCGGGAACGGCGGCCGCGACTGGAACCGCGAGCACGGCGGGACGATCGCCCCCCAACAGGCGTTCGCGAGCCAGCGGTCGATCTCGCGGATCGCGATCCCGGCGCCGCGCGAATTCGCCGGTCGCGGCGCTCCGCTCGCCGTGGCCGACCTGCCGCGCCCGGCGCTGATCCCGGGTGCGGTGCGTCGCGGACCGGACGGCGGCGCGGGCGGTGGGGGACGCCCGGCCTTCCGCGGGCCGCGCGACCTTGCCGGCCGTCCGAACGATCCGGACGCTCGTCCGTTCGAGCGCGGTCCGCGCCCGGCGGCGCCGGTGGTCGGCGGCCAGGTTTTCCCGCAGGAGGCGCAGCGGCCGAACGGCCTGCCGCCGAGCTATCGCCGAATGCCGGACGACCGCCGGCCGGCGATCGGCGTCGAGGCGCCGCGGCAAGCGATGCCGCAGCAGCCGACGCCCGGACAGGCCGTCCCGCAGCAGGCTGCGCCGCAGAACGACGTGCCGTTCCAGCGCGAGCGCTTCAACCGCGAGCCGCGGCCGCAGCAACCCCTGTCCGGCGAGGGACAGACGCCCCCGACGATCAATCGCGGCTTCACGCCCCGGCCGCAGGAACAGCCTCGACCGGTGCAGCAGCAGCCGGGCGTCGAGCGGCCGTCGGAGCAGCGGCCGTTCGAGCAACGGCCGTTCGAGCGCCCGAACCGCGAGATGCGCAACGTCCAGCAGCCGCCGGCGATCCAGCAGGCACCCCAGCCGCAGGTCGTCGATCGTCCGCCGCAGCGTGTCGAGCGCCCGGCACCCGCCGCCCGTCAGCCGGCGCCGGTCCCCCAGCCGGCACCCGCCGCGCCGATCCCCCAGCCTCCGGTCGCGCAGCCACGGCCGCAGCCCGCGCAACCGCAACCGGGGGTGCCGGATCCAGGAACACCGCGGAGCGGCGGCCCGGGCGGCGTGATCGGTCGCGACCGCTAAACCACCGGCGGGTGACGATCGGCCGGGGACGACGCCGCGATCAGTGCCCGCAGAACGCGAAGTCGACGTCGGGCTTCCGGGCGCCGATCAGGTCGGCGATCGCGAGACCGGAGCCGGCGCCGTGCGTCCACCCGAGCGTGCCGTGTCCCGTGTTGAGCCACAGGTTGCCGAGCTTGCTGCGACCGATGTACGGGACGTTGGACGGCGTCGCGGGCCGAAGGCCGGTCCAGTACTCGACCTTCGACGCGTCGAGGACGCCGGGGAAGATCTCCTCGGCGCGCCGCGTCAGCGCTTCGCAGCGCACGCGGTTGAGCGCCGTCCCGTAGCCGGACAGTTCCGCGGTTCCCGCGATGCGGATGCGGTCCCCGAGCCGCGAGAACACGATCTTCAACTGGTGGTCGGTGAGGCTCACGGTGTTCGCGAGCGCGCCCGGCCGGATCGGCATCGTCGCCGAGTAGCCTTTCGCCGGGTAGATCAGCGTCGACACGCCGACGGTGCGCAGCAGATGCGCGGACCACGGCCCGAGGCACATCACGTACGCGTCGGCCATCAGCGTCTCCTCGCGGCCCGGCCCGTTCGGATGGCCCTCCTTGACGACGACGCCGGCGAGGCGATCGCCGTTCGACTTCATCGACACGACGTGCGTCCCGTAGCGGAACTCGACCCCCTGCCGGGCGGCGAGCGCCGCGAGGTTCTGCGTGAAGCGGAACGCGTCGCCCGACTCGTCGTCCGGCGCATAGGCGCCGCCGGCCAGCCGCGCCTTGTACGGCAGCAGCGCCGGTTCGAGCGCGACGATCGCGTCCGGGTCGAGGAAGTCCATTCGGCAGCCGAACTCGCGCATCAGCTGCAAGCCCGGCCGCGCGGCGTCGAACTCGGCGTCGCTCTCGTAGAGATGCAGGATGCCGCGGTCGAGCGCATCGTATTCGATGCCGGTCGCCTCGCGGATCGCGATCAGCGTGCTGCGGCTGTAGATGCCGAGGTTCGTCAGCTGGATCGTGTTGAAGCGCGTCTTGCCCGGCGTGCAGTTCGCGAGGAACGCGAGACCCCAGAGCCATTGATGCGGGTCCGCGTTGAGCCGGAACAGCAGCGGCGAGTCGTCCTTGCCGAGCCACTTCAGGATCTTGAGCGGCGCGCCCGGATTCGCCCACGGTTCCGCATACGAGACCGAGATCTGCGAGCCGTTCGCATAGCTGGTCTCGAGACCGGCGCCGGGCTGTCGGTCGATGACCGTCACGTCGTGTCCGTCGCGCCTGAGGAACCACGCCGAGGTGGTGCCGAGGATGCCGGCACCGAGAACGAGGATTTTCATGAAGGCGGGGAGGGCGCCTGGGCGCGGTCGCGACGCCGAACGGTCGATGTCGTGCGGGGATTATAGGCATCGCCGACCGCTGCCTGCGGGCGCCCGAACCGTTATAGTCGGGCGGCCGCCGCCCTCGTTGCGTGCTCTCGTCACGTGCGCCCGTCGCGCACCGCGGCGTCCCCGCATCGCCATGTCCCGGATCATCGTCCCTTCGTCGCTGTCAACCGAGCCGGCGGTCGCGCCGCGGCGCGGAGGCGACCGGCTGTCCGGCATCGCGCTCGCGGTGGTCGGCGCGGTCGCGTTCTCGGGCAAGGCGATCATCGTCAAGCTCGGCTACCGCCACGGCGCCGATGCGATCACGCTGATCGCGCTCAGGATGGCGATCGCGTTCCCGTTCTTCGCGGCCCTCGCGCTGTTCGCGTCGACCCGTGCCGGCGTCGCGCCGTTGACGAAGGCCGATCGCCTGAAGGTCGTGGTCCTCGGCTTCCTCGGCTACTACCTCGCGAGCTACCTCGACTTCCTCGGACTCGCGTACGTCAGCGCGTCGCTCGAGCGACTGATCCTGTACCTCAACCCCACGCTCGTGCTGCTGATCGGCGTGGTCTTCTTCCGCCGCCGCGTCGACGGCCGGCAACTCGTCGCGCTTCTGCTCGGCTACGGCGGCGTCGTCGTCGCGTTCGCGCACGATTTCCGCTTCGGCGGCAACGACATCGTGCTCGGCAGCGCGCTGGTGTTCGGCAGCGCGCTCGCGTACGCGGTGTACCTGGTCGGCAGCGGCGAGCTGCTGAAGCGCGTCGGCACGCTGCGACTGACCGCGTTCGCGAGTTGCGTCGCCGCCATCTGCTGCCTGACGCACTTCGTGCTGACGCGGCCGGTCGAACTGCTGTTCGCGTTGCCGGCGCCGGTCTACGGCCTCTCGCTCGTCAACGGCACGGTCTGCACGGTGCTCCCGGTCTTCGCCGTCATGATGGCGGTCGGCCGGCTCGGCGCGAGCGTCGCGTCGCAGGTCGGCATGATCGGTCCGGTCTCGACGATCGCGATGGCCGACTTGATCCTCGGCGAACGGATGGGCGCGCTGCAGATCGCCGGCACCGTGCTCGTCATGGTCGGCGTCTTCGTCGTGTCGCAGAGCCCGCCGTCCGTCGCGAAGGCGCCATCGAATCCCGTCCCTTGAAGAGGAGAACACCATGAGTACAACGGCTGCCGGCGGTCCGACGACCGCGCAGGCGATCCGCATCCGCGAGACCGGCGGTCCCGAGGTGCTGAAGATGGAAGAGATCGACGTCCCGGCCCCGGGTGCGGGCGAGGTCACGATCCGGCATCAGGCGATCGGACTCAACTTCATCGACATCTACTTCCGGACCGGCCTGTATCCGAACCCGCTGCCGTCGGGTCTCGGCTTCGAGGGCGCCGGGATCGTCGAGGCGGTCGGCCCCGGCGTCGCGCACGTCAAGGTCGGCGACCGCGTCGCGTACGGCCAGGGTCCGCTCGGTGCGTACGCTACCGTACGGACGATGCCGGCGCTGCAGGTCGTCCGGCTGCCGCCGAAGGTGTCGTTCGAGGAAGGCGCCGCGATGATGCTGAAGGGGCTGACCGTGCAGTACCTGTTCCGCCAGACCTACCGGCTGCAGGGCGACGAGACGATCCTGTTCCACGCGGCGGCCGGCGGCGTCGGGCTGATCGCGTGCCAGTGGGCGAAGGCGCTCGGCGTGAAGCTGATCGGCACCGTCAGCTCGCCGGAGAAGGCGGCGCTCGCGAAGAAGCACGGCGCGTGGGAGACGATCGACTACAGCCGGGAAGACATTGCCGAACGCGTCGTCGAACTCACCGGCGGCAAGAAGGTGCCGGTGGTCTACGACGGGGTCGGCAAGGACACGTGGGAAGCGTCGCTCGACAGCCTGCAGCCGCGCGGGCTGATGGTCAGCTACGGCAACGCGTCGGGTCCGGTGGCCGGCGTCAACCTCGGCATCCTCGCGAGCAAGGGCTCGTTGTACGTCACCCGGCCGACGCTCGGCACGCACGTCGCGACCCGCGAGAAGCTCGAAGCCGCGACGAAGGAACTGTTCGCGATGGTGACGTCGCGAAAGATCCGCTTCGCGATCGACCGCACGTACGCGCTCGCCGACGTCGCGACGGCCCACGAGGAGCTCGCCGCGCGGAAGACGACCGGGTCGATGGTCCTGCTGCCGTGATGC
>CAXTDA010000259.1:0-6115 GCA_964242935.1 uncultured Burkholderiaceae bacterium
GTGTGGCGGCGATCCCCGAGGAACCGTACGTCGATGCGCTGATCGCCGACCTCGATCGCGTCGTGCCGCAGGTCTGGGGCCGCCGCGTGCACGCCGTCTTCATCGGGGGCGGCACGCCGAGCCTGATCGCGCCGGCCGCGATCGATCGGTTGCTGTCGGCGGTGCGTGCCCGCGTGGTGCTCGAGGCCGACGCCGAGATCACGCTCGAGGCCAACCCCGGGACCGTCGAGGCCGGGCGCTTCGCGGACTATCGCGCGCTCGGCATCAACCGGCTGTCGCTCGGGATCCAGAGCTTCGACGATCGCTTCCTGGGAGCGCTCGGCCGCATCCACGACGGCCGCGATGCGCGGCGCGCGGTCGAGATCGCGCTGTCGCGCTTCGACGACGTCAACCTCGACCTGATGTACGGGCTGCCGGGACAGGAGGCCGTCGATGCCGCGCGCGACGTCGCGATCGCGCGCATCCACGCGCCGTCGCACCTTTCGCTCTATCAACTGACGCTGGAGCCGAACACGCTGTTCGCGAAGTACCCGCCGCGGCTGCCCGACGAGGACACGGCCGACGCGATCGACGACGCGATCGCCGCCGAGGTGCACGGCGGCGGCTGGCAACGCTACGAGGTCTCCGCGTATGCCAAGCCCGGCCGCGAGTCGCGGCACAACGTCAACTACTGGAACTTCGGCGACTACCTTGGCATCGGCGCCGGCGCGCACGCGAAGCTGTCGTTCCCCGACCGCATCGTGCGGCAGACCCGCGTTCGCAACCCCGACCTCTATCTCGAACGGTCGGCGCTCGGACTCCCGGTGCACGACGAGACGGTGGTCGCCGACGACGCGCTGCCGTTCGAGTTCATGTTGAACGCGCTGCGTCTGGTCGACGGCGTCCCGACGCGCCGCTTCGAGGAGCGGACCGGCCTGCCGCTCGCCGCGATCGAGCCGGCGCTCGCGACCGCCGAGCGTCGGGGACTGATCGAGCGCGACGCGATGCGGCTCCGGCCCACGCCGACCGGCCTGCGTTACCTCAACGATCTCCAGTCGTTGTTCCTTCCTGCGTAGCCGCCCGCACCGCAACGAGGCGACCGCGTCCAGCATGGAGCGTGCTTCCGTCGAAGGCCCTGGTCTGGTGAATCGCCGCGCGGGACGGGCCGTTCGCAACAGCGGCCACAGGGCGTCCAACGTTGCTATCCGATGGCATGGAAGCTGCTAGATTTCGGGCGGTCTCGACCGTCGTCGCCCGTGCACGACCACGTCCCCGACCCGCTGCCCCACCTCGAACCCAGAACGTATCCAGGAGAGTTGTCGATGAGCATGACCGCGTCGGACGTGTTGAAGATGGTCAAGGACAACGAGGCGAAGTTCATCGACTTCCGCTTCACCGACACGAAGGGCAAGGAGCAGCACGTCTCGGTCCCCGTCTCGCAGATGGGACAGCACAAGTTCGACGACGGCCATGCGTTCGACGGCTCGTCGGTGGCCGGCTGGAAGGGGATCGAGGCGTCCGACATGCTGCTGTACCCGGACCCGAACAGCGCCTTCATCGACCCGTTCCGCGAAGAGACCACGATCTGCATCAGCTGCGACGTCATCGAGCCGTCCGACGGCAAGGGTTACGAGCGCGACCCGCGTTCGCTCGCGAAGCGCGCCGAGGCCTACCTCAAGTCGTCGGGGATCGGCGACGCCGCGTACTTCGGGCCGGAGCCCGAGTTCTTCATCTTCGACCAGGTCCGCTGGGGCGTGGACATGTCGGGCTGCTTCGTCAAGATCGACTCCGAGGAAGCGTCGTGGTCCACCGGCCTCAAGATCGAAGGCGGCAACCTCGGCCACCGGCCCGCGGTCAAGGGCGGCTACTTCCCCGTGCCGCCGGTCGATTCGCTGCAGGACATGCGCTCCGAGATGTGCCTGATCCTCGAGGCGATCGGCGTGCCGGTCGAGGTCCATCACCACGAGGTCGCGGGCGCGGGGCAGTGCGAGATCGGCACGAAGTTCTCGACGCTGGTCGAACGCGCCGACTGGCTGCAGAAGATGAAGTACGTGATCCACAACGTCGCCAACTCGTACGGGAAGACGGCCACCTTCATGCCGAAGCCGGTGGTCGGCGACAACGGGTCGGGCATGCACGTGCACATGTCGATCTGGAAGGACGGCAACAACCTGTTCGCCGGCGACGGCTACGCGGGGCTGTCCGAGTTTGCGCTCTACTACATCGGCGGCGTCATCAAGCATGCGCGCGCGCTCAACGCGATCACGAACCCCGGCACCAATTCGTACAAGCGGCTCGTGCCGGGCTTCGAGGCGCCGGTCAAGCTCGCCTACTCGGCGCGCAACCGCTCGGCGTCGATCCGCATTCCGTACGTGCAGAGCCCGAAGGCGCGACGCATCGAAGTGCGCTTCCCGGACCCGACCGCCAATCCGTACCTCGCATTCGCCGCGCTGATGATGGCCGGCCTCGACGGCGTCGAGAACAAGATCCATCCGGGCGAGGCGGCCGACAAGAACCTGTACGACCTGCCGCCCGAGGAAGACGCGAAGATCCCCACCGTCTGTTCGAGCCTCGACCAGGCGCTCGAGCACCTCGACCAGGACCGCGCGTTCCTGACGAAGGGCGGCGTGTTCACCGACGGCATGATCGACGCGTACATGGACCTGAAGCTCGAGGAGGTCACGCGCTTCCGGATGACGACGCACCCGGTCGAGTTCGACATGTACTACTCGCTGTAGTCGCTCGCGCCTCTGTCGGAACGCGGCGCTTCGGCGCCGCGTTTCGTTGGTGCACGGCAACCGTCGGACGGGCAGGGACGCCGCCGGCTTGGCGTTATCATCGCCATCGCTCGTCCTCCCCCCATCGATGGAAGACATGTCCGGTCGTCGCTTCGCAATCCGCTGCCTCTCCGCCGCCGTGCTCGTGATCGCGAGCGGGACGGGCGTCGCGCAGGACGTCTACAAGTGCGTCGACGACCGCGGCAACGTGACGTTCATGAACACCGGCAGCTTCAAGGGCTGCACGCGGGTCTCGGTGGACCCGGTCGTGATCCCGAAGGCGAACACGTCGGCGAAGGCCGCGCCGACGCCCGGCGGTTTCCCACGGGTCGACGGGCCGACGCAGAAGGTGCGCGACAACGACCGGAAACGCATCCTCGAAGACGAGCTGCACGACAAGGAAGCGCGGCTCGCCGACCTCAAGCGGGAGTACAACAACGGCGAACCCGAACGGCAGGGCGGCGAGCGCAACTACCAGCGCTACCTCGACCGGACCGAACGCCTGAAGGGCGACATCGCGCGCGCCGAGAGCGACATCCAGTCGATCCGCAACGAGATCGGCAAGGTGCAGTAGCCGCTCGCTTCGCGGGGCGTCCCGCGGGCGAATCGAACGATGCTCTCCAAACTACGCCGCAAGGCTGCGCCGCTGCCTCCCGCGGACTTGAACGATGCGTCGCGTTTCGCGGGCCTCGACCTGCTGACGTCCGCGGTCATCATCCTCGACAACGAGGGTCGCATGGCCTTCGCGAACACGGCGGCCGAGACGCTGCTCGACTTCTCGCTGAAGACGATGCGCGGTCAGCGGCTGTCGACGATGCTGGTCAACGGTTCGCTGATCGACGAGCTGTACGCCGACGCGCGGCGGCTCGAGTACAGCAACAAGCGGCTCGACTTCCAGCTCCATCGACCCGGCCGCGAGGCGCTGCAGGTCCACGGCATCGTGACGGTGTTGCACGACGACCCGCATACCCCGGTGCTGTTCGAGCTGCAGGAGACCGATCAGCAGCGGCGCTTCGATCGCGAGGAGCGGCTGCACGACCAGACGCAGATCAACCGCGAGCTGATCCGCAACCTCGCGCACGAAATCAAGAACCCGCTCGGCGGCATCCGCGGCGCCGCGCAACTGCTGCAGATGGAGGTGCCGACGCCCGAGTTCGCGGCCGAGCTGTCCGAATACACGACCGTCATCATCAAGGAGGCCGACCGCCTGCAGAGCCTCGTCGACCGCCTGCTCGCGCCGCACCGGAAGGCGCGGATCGTCGGCGACGTGAACATCCACGAGGTGTGCGAGCGCGTCCGCAGCGTGATGAAGGCGGAGTATTCGCGCGGCCTCGCGATCGAGCGCGACTACGACGCGAGCATCCCCGAGTTCCGCGGCGACAAGGAACAGCTGATCCAGGCGCTGCTCAACATTGCGCACAACGCGTCGCAGGCGCTCGCGTCGCGCATCGCGAAGGGCGACGCGGAGATCGTCCTGAAGACGCGCATCGGCCGCCAGGTGACGATCGCACGAACCCGTCACCGCTTGGCACTGGAATTGCATGTGATCGACAACGGCCCCGGGATCGATCACGAAATTCGCGACCGGGTCTTCCTGCCGCTGGTGTCCGGCCGCGAAGGTGGGACCGGCCTCGGGCTGACGCTGGCACAGACCTTCGTCGAGGAGCATCACGGCACCATCGACTTCGAGAGCCGTCCCGGTCGCACCGACTTCCGCATCCTGCTGCCCCTGCCATGACGTACTCCCCCGACCCGGACTCCGTGACGACGACATCCCCTCCACCGCTTCACCGCTCGCGGACTCGATGAAGGCGATCTGGGTCGTCGACGACGACCAGTCCATCCGCTGGGTCCTCGAGAAAACGCTGGCGCGCGAGAGCCTCGCGTGCCGCAGTTTCAGCAACAGCGCCGACGTGCTCGCGGCGATGGAAACCGAATCGCCGCAAGTGCTGGTGTCGGACATCCGCATGCCGGGCGGCACGACGCCGAACGCGGGGCTCGAGATCCTGCAGGCGGCGAAGGCCAAGTACCCTGGTCTGCCGGTGATCATCATGACGGCGTTCTCGGACCTCGAGAGCGCCGTGTCGGCGTTCCAGGGCGGCGCTTTCGAGTACCTGCCGAAGCCGTTCGACGTCGACCAGGCCGTCGAGCTGATCCGGCGCGCGGTCGACGAGAGCCTTCGCGAGGCGGCGATCGAGGAGAAGATCGAGGCGACGCCCGAGATCCTCGGGCAGGCGCCGGCGATGCAGGACGTGTTCCGTGCGATCGGCCGCCTGTCGCAGTCGAACGTGACGGTGCTGATCACCGGCGAGTCGGGGACCGGCAAGGAGCTCGTCGCCCGCGCGCTGCACCGCCACAGCCCGCGCGCGAACGCGCCGTTCATCGCGCTGAACACGGCGGCAATCCCGAAGGAGCTGCTCGAGTCGGAGCTGTTCGGCCACGAGCGCGGCGCGTTCACCGGCGCGCAGAGCATGCGGCGCGGCCGCTTCGAGCAGGCCGAGAACGGCACGCTGTTCCTCGACGAGATCGGCGACATGCCGTCGGAGCTGCAGACGCGCCTGCTGCGCGTGCTGTCCGACGGCCACTTCTATCGCGTCGGCGGGCACAGCCCGATGAAGGCGAACGTCCGGGTCATCGCGGCCACGCACCAGAACCTCGAGGACCTCGTCCGCCAGGGGCTCTTCCGCGAGGATCTCTATCACCGGCTGAACGTGATCCGCCTCCGGTTGCCGGCGCTGCACGAGCGCGCCGAGGACATCCCGATGCTCGCCCGCAGCTTCCTGCAGAAGAGCGCGCGCGAGCTCGGCGTCGAGTCGAAGCGGCTGTCGGACGCCGCGATGAAGCTGTTCGTCACGCTGCCGTTCCCGGGCAACGTGCGGCAGCTCGAGAACCTCTGCCACTGGCTGACCGTGATGGCGCCCGCGCAGGTGGTCGAGGTCAAGGACCTGCCGCCCGAGATGCGCGGCGCGGCGCCCGAGGTCGCGCGCGTGACGTCGCTGTCGCGCACGCCGGTCGCGGTCCAGGGGGCCCATCGTCACGACCCGGCTTCCAACGGCAACGGGACGTCCGAAGGCGCGCCGCAGGGCGACGATGTCTGGCGCATGGAGCTCGAGCGGATGGCGGCGCACATGCTGGCGCTCGACCGTCACGACGTGATGGATGCGCTGACGCGCCAGTTCGAGGCGACGCTGATCCGCATGGCGCTTCGCCATACCGGCGGCCGCCGGATCGAGGCCGCGCAGCGGCTCGGCATCGGCCGCAACACGATCACGCGGAAGATCCAGGACCTCGGGCTCGACGAGGTGCGCTAGTGTCCTGAGTTAGTAATTCGTACCATTAAGACGGCTCGCAACGGGGAT
>CAXTDA010000260.1:0-6109 GCA_964242935.1 uncultured Burkholderiaceae bacterium
GCCGGGGCGCACGCAGGTGCGCGAGCGCGCGCGACTCGACCACGCGAAGCAGCGACACGAGCGCGAACGTCAGCACGAGGTAGATCAGGCCGGCGGCGATGTAGGCCTCGAACGGAAGGTAGGTGCTCGCATAGAGGCTGTTCGCCGCGCCGGTCAGGTCGACGATGCCGGGCACGACGCTCGCGAGCGACGTCGCATGCAGCATCAGGATCACCTCGTTGCCGTATCCGGGCAGCGCGCGACGCAGCGCGGACGGCAGCACGATGCGCGCGAAGAGTGTCGCACGCCCCATCCCGAACGCGCGGGCCGCCTCGACCTCGCCGTGCGGGGTCTCGCGGATCGCGCCGGCGACGAGCTCGGTCGTGTACGCGGTGGTGTTCAGCACGAAGGCGACGATCGCGCAGAAGAACGGCTCCTTGAACCAGGTCCACGGCCACCAGACGTCCCAGCGCGCCTGGACCCAGTCGAGCTGCGCGACGCCGTAATAGATCAGGTAGACCTGTACCAGCAGCGGCGTCCCGCGGAACACGAACGTGAACGCGGCGACCGGCAGCCGCCACCACCGGGACGGCGACGCCCGCGCCGCCGCGAGCGGGATCGACAGCAGCAGGCCGCCGGCGAGCGCGAGCGCGAGCAGTTCGATCGTCGTCGCGACGCCGCCCGCGTAGAGCTTCAGCGTCTCGGGTTCCAGCAATGCGGCGAAGTCCATCAGGGGCTGCCGCGCCGGACGCCGCGCGTGTGGCGCCGTTCGACCGCGCGCAGCGCCAGCAGCGACACGCTCGTGATCGCGAGATAGACCGCCGCGGCCGCGACGAAGTAGAAGAAGGCGGCGCGCGTCGCGGCGCCGGCCTGCTTCGCGCGGTACATCAGGTCGGCGAGGTTGATGATCGAGACCAGCGCGGTCGACTTGACCAGCACCAGCCAGTTGTTCGTGAACCCCGGCAACGCATGCCGGATCATCTGGGGCAGAACGATGCGAGTGAGCACCTGCATTCGCGACATCCCGCAGGCCATCGCCGCCTCGCCCTGGCCGACCGGCACCGCGAGCAGCGCGCCGCGGAACGTCTCGGCGAAGTAGGCGCCGTAGATGAAGCCGAGCGTCAGCGTCCCGGCGACGAATGGATCGACATCGACCGAGCCGGTGTCGCCGCCCCAGCCCAAGCGCGACGCGACCGCGTTCACCGCGAGCTGCCCGCCGTAGAAGATCAGCAGCATCAGCACCAGGTCGGGCACGCCGCGGATCAGCGTCGCGTAGACGGTCGCGATCGTCCGCGGCAGCCGGTGCGTCGACAGGCGCGCCGATGCGGCGGCGATCCCGAGCCCCGTCGCCAGGACCAGCGCGCCGACCGCCACTGCGAGCGTGAGGCCGGTCCCGGCCAGCACGTACGGCAGATAGGAAGTGTTCAACGCGGCGAGTTCAACGCGGCACCGCGCGCCGGCCGGGCGGCCTCACGAGCCGTAGATGTCGATATCGAAGTACTTGTCGGCGACCTTCTTCCACGTGCCGTTGCCGCGGATCGTCTTCAGCGCCGCGTTGATCCGGTCGCGCAGGTCGCCGTCCTGCTTCCGCATCGCGATCCCGGCTCCGACCCCGAAGTAGCGGACGTCGGTGAGGTCGGGGCCGACGAACGCGTAGCCCTGGCCCTCGGGTGTCTTCAGGAATCCGCCCACGCCCTCGAACTTGTCGACGACGACCGCATCGAGCCGGCCCGACTTCAGGTCGAGGTAGGCCTGCTGGGTCGAGTCGTACGGCACCACGGTCGCGCCCGCCGGGACCAGTTCGCCCTTCGCGTACTTCTCCTGGATCGACGCCTTCAACACGCCGACGCGCTTTCCCTTCAGGCTCGCCGGCGACCCGTCGATCGACGCGCGCTTCGCGATCACGGCGGCAGGGGTCTGGTAGTACTTGTCCGAGAAGGCGACCGACTTCTTCCGGTCCTCGGTGATCGACATCGACGAGACGATCGCGTCGAACTTGTTCGACAGGAGGCCGGGGATGATGCCTTCCCAGCTGCTCTCGACGAAGCTGCACTTCGCCTTCATCTCGGTGCAGAGTGCCTCGGCGATGTCGACGTCGAAGCCGGTGAGCTTGCCGTCCGGCGTCTTGTACGTGAACGGCTTGTACGTCGCGTCGACGCCGATCCGCAACTGGCTCCAGTCCCGCGCATCGGCGCCGCCGAGCGCCGCGAGGAACGCCGCCAGGGCGATGCCGGTCCGGGCGAACGACGAGAAGAAACGCGGCATGGCGGCGATCCGTTCTGCGTTGCGGCGTGCCGGGCGGCCTGCCGATCGAAGGCCATGGTATCAACTGCGCAGTGGGCCGGAGCGGCCTGCGGCGACGCCTCGCCCGACAGCGATCGGTATCGATTGCACCGCGCAGTCCGCTGTGCTTTAATCCGCCCCCTTGTACGGTGGCCCGGTCGCTGGACGACGGCCGAAGGCATTGAAGGACAAGGCTCTTCCGGTTCCGCGGCCGGCTTCTCGACCGCGCCGGGGCACCGCGCCGAACCGCGAACAGCATGACGCTTCGCGCCTCCAGGCCGCGCAAGCATCGAATTTTTGCAGGGCGTCCCGCGCCTCGTCATGCGGCCGGGCGAGCGAAGCACAGAGGAACACATGGTTTCCAAGACCGCCACTGCCAAGACAGCTCCCGCGAAGCCCGCGGTCAAGCGCCCGACGGCCTCCAAGAAGTCCGCACCGGTCGTCGACGACACCGACGAGACGACGGCCGAGACCGAGACGCCGGTCGCCGCGCCGCCGCCGCGCGTCATGGTCACCGCGCGCACGACCGGCAAGCCGATGTCGGAGGCCGAGATCCTCGCCGCCCCCGAGAAGGATTACATGAACGCGGCGCAGCTCCAGTTCTTCAAGGTGCGGCTGCAGACGATGGAGCAGGACATCCTGCGCAACGCCGGCGAGACGACCGAGCACCTGCGCGAGTCGATCATCGTGCCCGACCCGGCCGACCGCGCGACGATCGAGGAAGAACATGCGCTCGAACTGCGCACGCGCGACCGCGAACGGAAGCTGCTGAAGAAGATCCAGCAGTCGATCCACCGCATCGACTCGGGCGACTACGGCTATTGCGAGGAGACCGGCGACCCGATCGGCGTGCCGCGGCTGCTCGCCCGGCCCACCGCGACGCTGTCGCTCGAAGCGCAGGAACGCCGCGAGATGAAGCAGAAGATGTTCGGCGAGTAGTCCCGACCGAACACCGCCCTCGGCGAATCCGGTGCCCCACTCGCCGCTCGAGCGTCTGCGGATCCGGTCGGCGCGTCCGGCCATCGCGGCCTGGCTGATCGTCGCGCTGTGCTTCGCACAGTCGATCGGATTCCTGCACGGCATCGCCCACGCGGGCTACGACCAACCCGGTCGGATCGTCGCGTCGCCGTCCGACGGCGCCGCCTGGGCGTCCGTCGACACCAGCGGCGACGAACGCACGATCGCGGCGCGCCATTCCTGCGCGGCGTTCGACGCCGCGGCGCTCGGCGCGACCGCACCGTCCGTACCGACCACGCTGGTCGTTTCCTGCGAAGCGACTGCTTCGCTCGTCCCTTCGGCATCCCGGCCCACGCTGCCGGTTGCGCGGCTCGCCTACCGGAGCCGGGCCCCGCCCGCTTTCACGCTCGCCTGAGCAGTCGCCGCGACCGGTCAACCCGGTCGCACCGTTGCGCGTCACCGAACGCGCGCGCGTCCCGCCGGCGTTTCCGAGCCTTCCGCCGGCGCACGCCATCAGGAGCGTCCATGCGCCAGATCGTCCTTCCGCCGAGCCGCTTCGCGCCGCTCGCCGGCGTTGTCGTGCTGTCCGCCGCATTCGCGGCTTCCGCCCAGGAGGCGCCGGCCGCGACCGGCGCCGGGATCAAGATTCCGACCACGCTCGATCGCGTCGTCGTCACCGGCAATCCGATCGAACGATCGGATCTCTTCGAACTGGTCTCGCCGGTCAGCGTGCTGTCCGGCGAGGCATTGAGCCTGCAGCATGAGACGTCGCTCGGCGAGACGCTGTCGAAGCTGCCCGGCGTGTCGTCGTCGTACTTCGGCCCGAACGCGAGTCGTCCGATCATCCGCGGCCAGGATTCCGATCGCATCCGGCTGCTCGAGAACGGCATCGGCATCCTCGATGCGTCGGCGCTGTCGAACGACCACGCGACGACCACCGACCCGCTGTTCATCCGGCGCATCGAGGTCGTCCGCGGCCCGGCGGCGCTGCTCTACGGCGGCAGCGCGATCGGCGGCGTCGTCAACGTGATCGACGGCCGTATTCCCGACAGCCGGATCGAAGGCGTCGGCGGTGCCGCCGAACTCCGCGAAGGCGGGGCCGAACGCCTGCACTCGGGCGCCGCGTACACCGACTTCGGCAGCGGCAACGTCGCGTTCCACCTCGACGCGTTCGACCGCCGGACGAGCGACATCGACATCCCGGGGTTCGCGCGCTCGGACCGGCAGCGGGCGATCGACGACCCGGCGCTCGACCAGCCGAAGGACCGCCTGCCGAACAGCGGGTCGCACGCGTACGGCGGCGCCATCGGCGGCTCGTACGTCGACACGAACGGGTACCTCGGGCTGTCGCTGTCGAGCCTTCGCAACGTCTACGGCACGGTCGCCGAGCTCGACTCGACGATCCGCATGAAGCAGGAACGCGGCGACCTCGCCGGCGAGCTCCGCGACGTCGGTTTGTTCCGCAAGATCAAGGTGAAGGCGGGCTATACCGACTACGAACACACGGAGTTCGACGCCGGGGTGCCGGCCACCACGTTCAGGAATCGGGGATACGAGACCCGCATCGAGGCGATCCACGAGAAGATCGGTCCTCTCGAAGGCTCGGTGGGACTGCAGTTCGGCAAGACGACGTTCTCGGCGCTCGGCGAGGAGGCGTTCGTGCCCGAGACGAAGACGCGGAACGGCGCCCTGTTCCTGTTCGAGGAACTCCCGCTCGACCCGTTCACGATCAGCGGCGGCTTCCGGGTCGAGAAGACGGAGCTCGATGCCGAAGGCGGCGGACCGATCGACCCGCCGACCGGCCTGCCACGCTTCGGGTCGGGCGGCTCGCGCGACTTCACCGCCGCCAGCGGCTCGCTCGGCGCCATCTACAAACTGACGCCCGGACTCGCGTTCGTCGTCAACGGCACCAGCACGCAGCGCGCGCCGACCTTCTTCGAACTGTTCGCCAACGGCGTCCACGCCGCGACCGGCGGTTACGAGATCGGCGACCCGGGCTTCGCGAAGGAGCGCTCGCGATCCTTCGAGGCGGCGGTGAGGGTGAAGGAAGGTCGCTTCTCGGGCTCGTTCACGGCCTACCGCACGACCTTCTCGAACTACATCGGTGTTTTCGCGACGGGCAACACACGCGACACCGAAGGCAATCTCAATCCGGCGGTCGACCCGGCGGCGGCCGGGCAGACGGTGGCCGGCAACGAGATCCTGACCGAATACCGGTACCGGCAGGTGCCCGCCCGCTTCACCGGCTTCGAACTCGAAGGCAAGCTGCGCCTGCTCGATGCGGCGCAGAAGCTGGACCTCGAGCTCGGGCTGGACCGCGTTCGCACCACGAACGGCGACACGGGCGAACCGCTGCCGCGCATCGCGCCGATGCGCGGGCGCGTCGCGCTCGTCTTCGCGACCGGGCCGCTCGAGGCGCAGCTGGAAGTCGTCCATGCCCGCAAGCAGGATCAGGTGCCGACCGGCGAACTGCCGACCGACGCCTACACGCTGACGAACGCCTATCTCACGTACCGGTTTCAGCTCGCCGGCACCGACCTGACGGCGTTCCTGCGCGGACAGAACCTCTTCAACCAGGACGCGCGGGTCGCCTCGTCGTTCCTGCGCGACATCGCCCCGCTGCCGGGACGCGGCGTCCAGGTCGGTCTGCGGGCGGTCTTCTAGCCCGGAAGACGCCCTGGAGGCACATGCTAGACTGAACCTTCCGCAGCGGCAGGGCAGAAGGCAGGGGTTCGCGTGGCGTTTTCGGGGCTATTCGGCAAGAAGAAGACGAAGGAATCGGAGACACGCGACAGCCCGGCGCGTGGTGCCGCACGACCCGATGCGGGGCAGCGCCCCGGCGCTGCCACGGCCGAAACGCCGCGCGGGCCGGCGACCCGCTATCCGCCCC
>CAXTDA010000261.1:0-6092 GCA_964242935.1 uncultured Burkholderiaceae bacterium
CCCCCCCCCGCTGCGCCCGGCGGCCCCCTGGGCCCCCCCCTCCCCGGGGGGGGCCCCCGCGGCGCCCCCCGCCGCACGATGCGACGGCCAGCGCGACGCCGATCGCCGCCGCGCCGCAAGCGATGCTCTTGTTCATCAGGATCTCCGGGACCGTTTCGCCAGCCGTGCAATCTGGCGGCCGGATGTGACGCTTTGGTTGCGGTTCCTGATCTGCGGTGCGTGCGGCAACGAAGCGCAAGCGATCGGGCTCCACCGTCGGTCCGGAGACGTCACGACGTCGTCAGGAACGGCCGTTACGATGCTTCGATGTCCACCGCCCGATTTCGAGACGCTGCGGCCTTCCTCGGCTCGATTCGCCTCGCCACCGTGGTCCTCACCGGTTCGCTGTCCGTCGCACCGACCGGGACGATCGGGGCGACGGGCAGCTATTACGGCACGGCGTTCGAGAAGACGCCGACCCCCGCGGCACTGGCCGAACTCGGGCGCCGGATGTTCTTCGACCCGTCGCTGTCGGCGTCCGGTCGACAGTCGTGCGCGTCGTGCCACGATCCGCGCTACGCGTACGGGCCGCCGAACGATCTGCCGGTGCAGAAGGGCGGGCCCCGCCTGGACCTTCCGGGCGTGCGGGCGGTGCCGTCGCTGCGCTACCTGCAGAGCATCCCGGCGTTCACCGAGCATTACGCGGAGACCGACGGCAACGACAGCGAGGACCAGGGACCGGCCGGCGGCAACAACTGGGACGGACGGGCAGCGACGAAGCACGACCAGGCGCGCATCCCGCTGCTGTCGCCCTTCGAGATGGCCAACGGTTCCGCGCGGGCGGTCGTTGCGCGGCTGGCGAGAGCCGCGTACGCGGACGCGTTCCGGGCGGCCTTCGGGGCGCACGTGTTCGACGATCGCGAACTCGCGTTCGAGGCCGCCGTGCTGGCGCTTGAGGTCTTCCAGCAGAGTCCGAAGGACTTCTACCCGTACGACAGCAAGTACGACGCGGCGCTCCGCGGGCATGCCACGCTGACGGCGCAGGAGCAGCGCGGGCTCGCGCTCTTCAACGATCCGGCCAAGGGCAACTGCGCATCGTGTCATCCCTCCGCGATGCGCGCGGGTGCCCTGCCGAACTTCACCGACTTCGGCTTCGTCGCGCTGGCGCCGCCCCGCAACCCGGCCATCCTGGCGAATCGCACGAGCCGCTACTACGATCTCGGGCTCTGCGGGCCGCTACGAACCGACCTGGCACGCCATCCCGAGTACTGCGGGATGTTTCGCGCACCGACGCTCCGCAACGTCGCGCTGCGACGGACCTTCTTCCACAACGGCTCCATCCATACGCTCGAGGCCGCGGTCCGCTTCTACGTCGAACGCGACGTCCGGCCCGGGCGCTGGTACCCGAAGCGTGGAGCGAAGGTCGCCGTCTACGACGATCTGCCCGCGCGTTACCACGCGAACGTCAACCGCGAGCCGCCGTTCGGCGGCAAGCCGAACGATCGCCCCGCCCTCGACGATCGCGAGATCGCGGACCTCGTCGCGTTCCTCGGCACGCTGACCGACGGTGACGTCGAACCCCGCACACGGCGCACGCCCGAAAAGGATTCGCCGCCCCGCTGAAGTGTGCGAGCATCACCACGTGAGCACCGCCGCTTTCATCGCCGTCCTGTTCGTCGCTGCCCTGCATGCGTACTTCATGTACCTGGAGATGGTCGCCTGGACCACGCCGAAGGGACGGAAGACGTTCAACCTGACGCCCGAATTCGCCGAAGCGTCGAAGGTGCTCGCCGCCAACCAGGGCCTCTACAACGGCTTCCTCGTCGCCGGTCTCGTCTGGGGACTGGTCGCGTCGCGGTCGGACACGATGCGCCCGGACGGCTTCGCGATCCAGTGCTTCTTCCTGATCTGCGTGATCGTCGCGGGCGTCTTCGGCGCGATCACGTCGAGTCGCCGGATCCTGTACTTCCAGGCGTTGCCGGGCGCGGTCGCGCTGGTGCTGGTCGCACTGGCGCATGGCGGGTGACCGCCGAGCGTCCACCCCGCGGCCTCTCTTCTCCGGCGCCCCCGCGCGGGCGGGGACCCAGCGGCGTGGCGGGCCGGCGCCATCACCGCAGGACGACACTGGGTTCCCGCCTGCGCGGGAACGACGGAGAACAGTGCGAAGCGCCTCGCTACGCTTCGCCGGGACGACAAACAGAACAAACTCAGTTCTGCAACACGTCCGCGCCCTTCGGCGGCGTGAACGCGAAGGTCGACGCGTCGACCTTCGGATTGTGCTCGACGTCGGCGAAGTCGAGCATCGTGACCTGGCCGAGCGCGTCGCGCAGTTCCATCGCGGCGAGTTCGCCGTTCCGAAAGCCGATTCTGACCTTCTCGAACGCCGTGTCGCGGCTCTTCGGCGTCGCCTCGAGCCACGCCACGCCGTCGCGCACGCCGACATCCTTCAGCGAGAAGCTCTTGTCGAGATCGCTGCTGCCGAAGAGGATCGCGGCCGGCGTGCTGCCGAGTGCGTCGCCGAGCTTCCGCACCGTCACCTGGTTCAGGTCCTTGTCGTAGATCGACAGCTTCTCGCCGTCGGCGACGAGCAACTGCTCGTACGGCCTGGTGTAGGCCCAACGGAAGCGCCCGGGCCGTGCGAAGACGAAGTCGCCGCTGGTGGGTAAGGACGCGGTGCGCGTCCGCGACGTCACGCGCTGCGTGAAGCTGCCCTTCGCGGTCTTGGTCTGCGCGGCGAACGCGTGGAGGTCGTCGACGGCACCGGCCCGGGCGTCGACGCAGGCGACGACGAAGACGAGCGCGATCCAGCGCAAGGTCCCGAGCACGCGAGACGTGCGGCTGCGGTGCGGTGCGAGATCGAAGGGCTGCATGGTCCTCGCCGGTTGGTCAATGGGGCGCGACGACGTGCGCCGATGATGCGTGCAATGCGAGTCGCGTGGTCGACCATCGTTCCGTCGGTCCTCGAACATCGTGCAACCGCACGTTGCCGGCGGCATCGGACGATGCCGATCAAACCGCGATTCCCAGCGTCCGGAACGCGAGCCGCACGTCGTCCGGTCCACGGACGTGCACGGCACGCAGGCCGGCCGCCCGGGCCGAAGCGACGTTCTCGAGCAGATCGTCGAAGAAGACGATCGCGTCGAGCGGCACGCCGGTCCGCCGGGACACGTACTCGAAGGCCGCTCGGTCCGGCTTGCGCACGCCGATTTCATGGGAACAGAAGATGCCGTCGAAACTTCCGACCACCCGGGGGAATCGCGACACCCAGGCCGCCTGGTGCGCCGCGTTGGTGTTCGTCAAGGCGAAGCAGCGGAAGTCCGCTCGTGCCGCCGCGATCATGGCCAGCGTATCGGTGACCTCGCCCACGAAGACCGCGTTCCACGACTCGGCGACCAGCGCCGGATCGCTGCTCAGTTCGAGCACGGTCGCGAGATGGGCGAAGTAATCCGACGCCGACAACTCACCGCGTTCATGGCGCTGGTACGCCTCGTCGAACCGGAACGCCTCCTTCAACTCGGCGAAGGTCAACGTCGAGATCGGCAGCAAGGCATGCAGGACGCGATCGAAATCGATATCGATCACGACTCCACCCAAATCGAACAGAAGCACCTCGTCGTGGCCGGTAGGCCGACACCGCCCCCCCTAGCACACCCCCGCCCGCCCAGGCCCCCGCGTCGTGCCGTGCCCACGTACACGGCACGCGATCGCTCACCCGGGCCGACGCTGCGCAGCGTCGGCCCTTGCAGAAACAGCGTCCCTCATTCCGCGCCCGACGCCGGCACCAGGATCTCCCGGTTGCCGTTCGACTGCAGCGCCGACACCAATCCCGCCTTCTCCATGTCCTCGAGCAGCCGCGCCGCGCGGTTGTAGCCGATGCGGAGCTTTCGCTGCACGTACGAGATCGACGCACGGCGGTCCTTCAGGACGATCGCCGCCGCCTCATCGTACAGCGCGTCCGCTTCGCCGCCGCGTCCTTCGCCGGGCGACTGGTCGCCGTCCTCCAGGTCGCCTGCGACGCCGCCTTCGAGAATGCCGTCGATGTAGTTCGGCCCGCCCTGCGCCGCCGTCTGCTTCTTCAGGTGCTCGACGACCGCGTGCACCTCCTCGTCGGCGACGAACGCGCCGTGGACGCGCTGCGGCAGTCCGGTGCCGGGCGGCAGGTACAGCATGTCGCCCATCCCGAGCAGCGCCTCGGCACCCTGCTGGTCGAGGATCGTGCGGCTGTCGATCTTCGAGCTGACCTGGAAGCCGATACGGGTCGGGATGTTGGCCTTGATGAGGCCGGTGATGACGTCGACGCTCGGTCGCTGCGTCGCGAGGATCAGGTGGATGCCGGCCGCGCGCGCCTTTTGCGCGATCCGCGCGATCAGCTCCTCGACCTTCTTGCCGACCACCATCATCAGGTCGGCGAGCTCGTCGATGACGATGACGATGGTGGGCAGCTTGTCGAGCGGCTCGGGGGCCTCGGGGGTCAGCGAGAACGGGTTCGGGATCTTCTCTTCCTTCTTCGCGGCGTCGGTGATCTTCGCGTTGTAGCCGGCGAGATTGCGGACGCCGAGCTTCGACATCAGCTTGTAGCGGCGCTCCATCTCGGCCACCGCCCAGTTGAGCGCGTGGCCGGCCTGCCGCATGTCGGTGACCACCGGCGCCAGCAGGTGCGCGATCCCCTCGTAGACCGACAGCTCGAGCATCTTCGGGTCGATCATGATCAGCCGGACCTGGTTGGCCTCGGCCTTGTATAGCAGCGAGAGGATCATCGCGTTGATGCCGACCGACTTGCCCGAGCCGGTGGTCCCCGCGACCAGCAGGTGCGGCATCTTCGCGAGGTCGGCGACGACCGGCCGGCCCGCGATGTCCTTGCCGAGCGCGAGCGTCAGCGGCGACGGGCTCTCGTTGTAGACCTGCGAACCGAGGATCTCCGAGAGGCGCACCGCCTGGCGCCGCGGGTTCGGCAGCTCGAGGCCCATCGTCGTCTTGCCGGGAATCGTCTCGACGACGCGGATCGAGACCAGCGAGAGAGCGCGCGCGAGATCCTTCGCAAGCCCGACGATCTGGCTGCCCTTGACGCCGGTCGCGGGCTCGACCTCGTAGCGCGTGATGATCGGGCCCGGGTGCGCGGCCACCACCTGGACCTCGACGCCGAAATCCTTCAGCTTCTTCTCGATCAGCCGCGACGTGAACTCGAGCGTCTCCGCGCTCACGGTCTCCTGCAGCACCGGCGGCGGGGCGAGCAGCGACAACGGCGGCAGATCCGTCCCGGGAATCTCGGCGAACAGCGGAACCTGCCGCTCCTTCTCGACGCGCGACGACTGCGGCACCGCGACCACCTGCGGCTCGATGCGGATCGGCGGCGCCTCGACGATGCGGCTGCGTTCCTGGACCACCGCTTCCTCGCGGACCACCGCGGCCTCCGCGCCGACCGCGCGGTCCTCGGCCGCCTCGCGCTTCCGCTTGAAGACCAGCACCGACCCTTCGAGGAAGCCGCCGACCTTTTCGGCGATCATCAGCCACGACCAGCCGGTAAACAGCGAGAAGCCACCCGCGAAGAGGACCAGCAGCGCGAGCGTGGCGCCGGTCATCCCGAACGCGCCGACCAGGAGCCGCACCTCCTCGTGCCCGATGACGCCGCCCGGCCCCTGCGGCAGGCCGAGGCGCGATCCGGCGGCTCCCGCGCGAAAGGTCTCGATGCCGCACGACGCGATCAGCAGCACGACGAAGCCGGCGAGATGGATCCACGCCGGCTCGGTGTCCTTTACCTCGTCCGGCAGCAGGCGGCTGCGGACCAGCGTGCGATAACCGACCGCGACGCCGCTCGCGAACAGCACGCAGAGCCAGTACGACGAATGGCCGAGCACCGACAGCAGGACGTCGGCGAGCCACGCGCCGAAGCGGCCGCCGCGGTTGCCGAGCGACGCCACCGTCGCGCTGTGCGACCAGCCCGGGTCGGCCGCGTGGTACGTGACGAGGATCAGGAACAGATACAGCGCGAGCGCGGCGAACGCGATCCAGCGAGCCTCGTGGAACAGCCGCGCGGCGCGCGACGGTTCGCCGTTGCGGACGTTGGCGCCGCGCGACCACGGCGCCAAACGGCGGCCGTCGGTGCGGTCGGCGAC
>CAXTDA010000262.1:0-3002 GCA_964242935.1 uncultured Burkholderiaceae bacterium
CCTGGCTTTCGGGTAGTTTGCTTTACAAAGCAAGGGGCGGTCGGCATGATCGATGCGACCTCGCGCGGCTGCCGATGGGCGGCGCGCCGCGTTGCACCGATCGCGCGAAGCGCCTCGTCGCACCAGATCCCTGACCCATGGCCGCACTGAGCACCGCATCGTCGTCCACGACCGCCGTCATCACCGGCCTCGGTCGCGCGCTCGTGCAGGGCGGGAAGATCACGATGCAGCAGGCCGAGAGCGTCGCGCGCGGCGCGGCCGCGGCCCAGGTGCCGTTCATCGACCAGTTGATCGGTACCAAGGTCATGACGCCGATCGAGCTCGCGACGAACCTCTCGCAGATGTTCGCGTTGCCGCTGCTCGACCTGAACGCGTTCGATCCCGCGCAGATGCAGAACGACGTGATCGACAAGAAGCTGGTGCAGGGCCTGCGCGTCGCCGGCCTCCACCGCCGCGGCAACAAGCTGACGGTCGCCGTCTCCGATGCGGCGAACTACCAGCTGGTCGACCAGATCAAGTTCCAGACGCAGCTGTCGATCGAGGCCGTGGTCGTCGAGCACGACAAGCTGATGGTCCTGATCGAGAAGCTCGGGCAGTCGGCCGCGGCGGCGCTCAACGACTACATGAGCGACGACCTGCATCTCGATTTCGACGATGCCGAGGTGTCGCCGTCGGAGGCCGCGGCCGCCGCCGCGACCGCGTCCGATGTCGACGACGCGCCGGTCGTCCGCTTCCTGCAGAAGATCCTGATGGACGCCATCAACGACGGCGCCTCGGACATCCATTTCGAGCCGTACGAGCGCTTCTATCGCATCCGCTTCCGCCAGGACGGCATCCTGCGCGAGATCACCCAGCCGCCGCTCGCGGTCAAGGACAAGCTCGCGTCGCGGATCAAGGTGATCTCACGGCTCGACATCTCCGAGAAGCGCGTGCCGCAGGACGGCCGCATGAAGCTGGTGCTGTCGAAGACGCGGTCGATCGACTTCCGCGTGTCGACGCTGCCGACGCTGTTCGGCGAGAAGATCGTGATGCGGATCCTCGATCCGTCGCAGGCCAAGCTCGGCATCGACGCGCTCGGCTACGAGCCGGACCAGAAGGAAACGCTGATGAACGCCATCCAGCGTCCTTACGGCATGGTGCTCGTCACCGGTCCGACCGGGTCGGGCAAGACGGTGTCGCTCTACACCTGCCTCAACATCCTCAACCAGCCGGGGATCAACATCTCCACGGCCGAAGATCCTGCCGAGATCCAGTTGCCCGGCGTCAACCAGGTCAACATGAACGACAAGGCCGGGCTGACGTTCAGCGCCGCGCTGAAGGCGTTCCTGCGGCAGGACCCCGACATCATCATGGTCGGCGAGATCCGCGACCTCGAGACCGCCGACATCTCGATCAAAGCCGCGCAGACCGGGCACCTGGTGTTCTCGACGCTGCATACGAACGACGCGCCGACGACGCTGACGCGCCTGATGAACATGGGCGTGCCGACGTTCAACATCGCGTCGTCGGTCATCCTGATCACCGCGCAGCGGCTCGCGCGGAAGCTGTGCATCTGCAAGGAACCGCTCCATATCCCGGACAAGGCGCTGATCGAAGCCGGCTACCTCGACAGCGAACTCGACGGGTCGTGGACCCCGTTCCACCCGGTCGGCTGCGAGAAGTGCAAGGGCAGCGGCTACAAGGGACGCGTCGGCATCTACCAGGTGATGCCGATCACCGACGCGATCCAGCGCATCATCCTGAACGGCGGCAACGCGATGCAGATCGCCGACCAGGCCCGTCTGGAAGGCGTGGCCGACCTGCGGCAGTCGGGCCTGCGGAAGGTCAAGAGCGGCCAGACCTCGCTCGAGGAAGTCCTCGCGGTGACCAACGAATGACGGACGGCCGCGCGATGCAGACGTCCGGCCCGATCGCGATGCACGCCGCGGCGACCGGCGTGCGGCGCGATTCCCACGGAGATCGATGATGGCGACAGCCAACCTGGCCCGCCGGCCGGCGACCAAGGAAGCGATGTTCGCGTGGGAGGGCAAGGACCGCAACGGCAAGAACGTGCGCGGCGAGATGCGCGCCGCCGGCGACGCGCTCGTCAACGCGTCGCTGCGGAAGCAGGGCATCCTCGTCACCAAGATCAAGCGGCAGACGTTCAAGAGCGGCAAGCGGATCAAGGATAAGGACGTCACGCTGTTCACGCGCCAGCTGGCGACGATGATGAAGGCCGGCGTGCCGCTGCTGCAGGCGTTCGACATCGTCGGGCGCGGCCATGCCAACGCGTCGGTCTCGAAGCTGTTGAACGACGTGCGCTCGGACATCGAGACCGGCTCGAGCCTTAACCAGGCGTTCCGCAAGTACCCGCTGTACTTCGATCCGCTGTTCTGCAACCTGGTCTCGGCCGGCGAACAGGCCGGTATCCTCGACTCGCTGCTCGACCGGCTTGCGACGTACAAGGAAAAGATCCTCGCCATCAAGGGCAAGATCAAGTCGGCGCTGTTCTATCCGGTGGCGGTGCTCGCGGTCGGCTTCATCGTGACCGCGGTGATCATGATCTTCGTGATCCCCGCGTTCAAGAGCGTGTTCTCGAGCTTCGGCGCCGACCTGCCCGGCCCGACGCTGGTCGTGATGGCGATCTCCGACTTCTTCGTCCAGTGGTGGTACCTGATCTTCGGCGGCCTCTTCGGCGCGTTGTACTTCTTCTTCCAGTCGTGGAAGCGAAGTCCGAAGATGCAGGCGGTGATGGACCGTCTGCTGCTGCAGGCGCCGATCTTCGGCGACCTGGTCCGCAAGTCGTCGATCGCGCGCTGGACCCGCACGCTCGCGACGATGTTCGCGGCCGGCGTGCCGCTCGTCGAGGCGCTCGACTCGGTCGGCGGCGCATCGGGCAACTGGGTCTACGCCGAGGCGACGAAGAAGGTGCAGGGCGACGTCGCGACCGGCGTGTCGTTGACCAACGCGATGCAGAACACGAACGTCTTTCCGAACATGGTGATCCAGATGGTCTCCATCGG
>CAXTDA010000262.1:3102-6058 GCA_964242935.1 uncultured Burkholderiaceae bacterium
CTGATCGGCAGCTTCCTCAACGTCGTCATCCATCGACAGCCGCGGATGCTCGAACGCGGCAACGTCGTCGGCGTCGTCGAATGGTTCGACGAGGTCGACGACTATGTCGACCGCGTCGCCGGAAGGGTCGACGCCAATCGACGATCGTTGCTGAAGCAACGATTGCACGCGGCGGAGCCCGCGTTCCGCGAGTTGGTCGCGGTGATCCCCGACGAGGGCCTGGTCCGGCCCGGCTCCCGCTGCGGCGCCTGCGGACACCGCATCGGCGCGCTCGAGAACATCCCGCTGGTCAGCTACGCCGTGCTGCGCGGTCGCTGCAAGGCGTGCGGTGCGCCGATCTCGCTTCGCTATCCGGCGATCGAGCTTCTGACCGGCGTGCTGTTCGCGGCCGTGGCGTGGCGCTTCGGCCCGACCGCGGCGACGCTGGCCGGGTCGATCCTGGTCGCGGCGCTGATCGCGCTGACGTTCATCGACGCGGACGCGATGCTGCTGCCCGACGCGATCACGTTGCCGCTGCTGTGGATCGGTCTCGTCTGGTCGGCCGCGGGCGGCTTCGTGCCGTTGAGCGAGGCGGTGTACGGTGCGGCGGCCGGCTATCTGTCGCTGTGGATCATTTTCTGGGGATACAAGCTCGCGTTCGGCAAGGAGGGGTTCGGCTACGGCGACTTCAAGCTGCTCGCCGCGCTCGGCGCGTGGTTCGGCTGGAAGGCGCTGTTGCCGATCGTCCTGATGTCCGCCTGCGTCGGCGCGGTCGTCGGGATCACGCTGGTCGTGACCGGCCGCCGCAAGATGGCGCAGGCGCTTCCGTTCGGCGTGTATCTGGCACCGGCCGGCGTGCTGATGCTGTTCGCCGGCGAACGCATCATCGAACTCGTCCTGCCGTCGGTCGCATGACGGCGGACGCGACCCCGATGCGCTACGCGGTCGGACTCACCGGCGGCATCGGCAGCGGCAAGTCCACCGTCGCCGACCGCTTCGCGGCGCTGGGCGTGGCGATCGTCGATGCGGACGTCGCGGCCCATCGGCTGACCGCCCCGGGCGGCGCCGCGATCGATGCGATCCGCGACGCGTTCGGCCCGTCGTTCATCGCCGCGGACGGCGCGCTGAACCGCGCGGTGATGCGGGCCCACGTCTTCTCGCGGGCCGACGAGCGCCAGCGTCTCGAGGCGATCCTGCATCCGCTGATCCGGGCGGCGTGCGACGCGGAGCGCGACGCGGCGCGGTCGCCTTACGTGATGCTGGTGATCCCGCTGCTCTTCGAGTCCGGCCGGCGCGCCGCGACGATGCAGCGCACGCTCGTCATCGCGTGCGACGAGGCGGTGCAGATCGAACGCGTGATGCGACGGAGCGGCCTCACCGCCGACGAGGTGAGGGCGATCATCGCGACGCAGATGCCGGCCGCCGAGCGCATCGCGCGGGCGGACGACGTCATCGACAACAGCGGCGTTCCCGAGCAGCTCGACGCGCCGGTCGCCCGGCTGCATCGCCTCTATCTCGAGGCCGCGGACGGCGCCGGTAGCGCGCGTCGATGAGCCCGCCGCGCCGTCGGCGCAGGCGGCCGGACCGGTTTGTCATTCACGGTCGCTTGCTTCAGAATCGCGCCACGTCGCGGCCGACGCCGACAGGAGACTGGCCCGGATCTTCGATCGGCACGCCCTGTCTCCCGAACTCGTCCGCAGTCCCCGCAGGCGTCCATTGATCCAGTACGAGTACCCCTTTAACGAGCGCATCCGGACGCTGCTGCGGCTCGAGGACCTGTTCGACCGACTCGAGATCTTCCTGTCGCAGCCGCATCCGACGTCGCATCACGTCGCGCTCGTCACGATGTTCGAGATCCTCGACGTCGCGGGCCGCGCGGATCTCAAGTCGGACCTCTTGCAGGAACTCGAACGCCAACGGCAGACGCTGTCGCTGCTGCGCGGCAATCCGGCGGTCGAGCCGGCGAAGCTCGAAGGCATCCTCGGCGACATCGAGCAGGCGACGCATGCGCTCTACGACGCGCCCGGCAAGGTCGGCCAGCATCTGCGCGACAACGACTGGCTGACCAGCATCCGCAGTCGCAGCATCATTCCGGGCGGCACCTGCGAGTTCGACCTGCCGTCGTATCACGCGTGGCTCTGCCGTCCCGCGCGCCAGCGGCTCGACGACCTGACGCTGTGGGTCGGCCCGTTGATGCCGCTGCGTCGCTGCTTCGAGATCGTGCTGCGGCTGTTGCGCGAGTCCGGGCACTCGATGCAGGTCGTCGCGGCGCAGGGCGGCTATCAGCAGATGCTCGGCGGCAAGACGTACCAGATGCTGCAGGTCCGCCTCGACGAATCGCTCGGCGCGATCCCGGAGACGAGCGCCAACAAGTACATGATCTGGGTCCGCTTCACGGCCCAGGACGGCGACATGCGTCCGCGGCCGATCGACGACGACGTGCCGTTCGAGCTGGTCCTCTGCAACCTCTGAACGTCTGCGATGGCCTCCGTGCGATGCCCGACCTGCGGCGACCCGGTCGTCTGGAGCCCGGCCAGTCCGTACCGGCCGTTCTGCTCCATGCGCTGCAAGAACGTCGATCTCGGCGCCTGGGCGAGCGAGCGCTACGCGATCCAGGTCGACCCCGACGAGGGCCGCGAAGGGACCGGCGGCGACGCGGACGACAACCGCTGACGCGCCCGGGTCAGGCCGTCACGCGGTGCCGAGCCAGGCGTCGCGGAGCCGGGTCGCGGCCTTCGACGCCTTGCCGGCGCGCTCGACCACCGCGCGCTGCGCGTCCGACGCGAGCGTCAGGGTCCGCGTCTCGAGCACGTCGCCTCGAAAGGCGGTCACCTTGCCGGCGTCGCCGGCGCGATAGCGCGCGAGCAGCGGGTCGAGGCGCCCCGGCGACACGCGCAGGTCGTCGATCGCGACCAGGACGTCGCCGGCCGACAGTCCGGCGCGGTGCGCGGGGCCGCCGGCCGCGACGCCCGCGAGC
>CAXTDA010000263.1:0-6041 GCA_964242935.1 uncultured Burkholderiaceae bacterium
TTCGCGGCCACCTCAGGATGAGGTCTGGTGTTTGCGCGCCGGCGGCCCCGGAATCGGCGCGCGACACGTTCGTGTTCTTCATCAACGGCGCGAAGGAACGGGCCCCGGCCGGCGCGAAGGCGATGCTCGCCGCGTTGAAGCGCGGCTGATCGACGCCGTCAATCCGAGGCATCCGTGCCGCGAGGCGGCCTTCGCCGGTACACCTCGTGCAGTTGCGCGACCGCGCCCAGCATCTCGGTGACGATGAACAGCAGCAGCACGCGCGGTGCGCCTTCGACCGCGACGAACCAGACGATCAGCAACGACACCCACACGCGTCCCCAGCCGTCGATCAGCGCGAAGAGACCGATCGGCTTCAGATAGCGGGCGACGCACCAGAGCGCGACGAGCGAGCCGCTGAGGCACACGAAGAACAGTTGCAGCGGCGAGAACGCCGGCGCGCTCGACTCGCCGCCGAGCTTGCCGTTGACGGCGTACAGCAGCGAGACGAAGTGCTCGGCGAGCGGCGGCAACGCGAGCGGGTACGACACCGACGAGTCGACGAGCGCCCAGAACCGGACCTTGCGGCGGCGGACCCGCTCGAGGTTCATCGTCGCGGTCCGGCGCTATTCGAGCTCGCCGACGATGCGTTCGGGGTTGCGGTGCCCGGTGATGCGCGTCCTGGCCCCGTCGCGCACGAGGTAGTAGCAGCCGTCCTGGAGGCGGACGTACTTGTCCTCGCGCCACTTGAGGCAGAGGCCGCCGTCGTCGTCGATCGTGTACGTGCCGCCGATCGTGATCGCGCGCTGCGCGTTCCGCGGCGTGTACCAGACGCTGCCGTCCTTCCGGAAGTCCCAGGTCACGGTGCTGCCGTCGGTCGCGCGGGTGAACTTCATTTCCTTGCCGGCCGTGAGCGCCTCGACGTCGGGCTTCGCGAGCCGCACGGCGTCGTCGGCGACGGCGACGGCGGCGAGCGAGGAGGCCGCGAGGACGACGATGGCGCGGACGATGGCGCGAACCCTCTGGGGAATGGACTGATTCATCGGGACCTCCGGCGTGGTTGACGACCGAGCATCGCACGTCCGGCGCCGACGGCGCGATTCAACGCGCGTCGCGGAGGATCTCGCGGGCTGCGTTGCGGCCCGGCAGGCCGGTGACGCCGCCGCCCGGGTGGGAGCCGCTGCCGCACAGGTAGAGCCCCGCGACCGGCGTCCGATAGTCGGCATGACCGAGCACCGGCCGCGCCGCGAACAGCTGGTCGAGCGACAGCTTGCCGTGGAAGATGTCGCCCCCGACGAGCCCGAACTTCCGTTCGAGATCGAGCGGCGTGTGGACCTGCCGCGCGATCACGCTGCCCGCGAAGCCCGGCGCGTGACGCTCGACGGTCGCGACGACGCGATCGGCCGCGTCCTCGCGGGCGCGGTCGTCGGCCCACCCGTCGACGTAGCGATCGCGTGCCGATGTCGCCTCGAGCACCGGCGCGAAGTGCTGGCAGAAGAGGCTCGCGACGTGCCGGCCCTCGGGCGCGAGCGTCGGGTCGACGGTCGACGGGATCAGCATCTCGACGATCGGTCGCTCGCCCCAGCCGTCGCGTCGCGCGCCGCTCCACGCGTCCTCCATATACGTCAGCGATGGCGCCATCACGATGCCGCTCTCGTGATGCGGCTGCGGATGCGACCCGGGCAGCGCGGTGAAGTCCGGGAGCGACGACAGCGCGACGTTCATCCGCAACGTGCCCGAGCCGCTGCGATAGGCCTTCATGCGGGTCACGAAGTCCGCGGGCAGGTCGCCCTCGTCGAGCAGCGACAGGAACAGCAGCCGCGGATGAACGTTCGAGACGACGCGCCGTGCGGCGATGTGCGCGCCGTCGGCCAGCTCGACGCCCGTGGCGCGCCGCCTGCCGACAGGCCCTTCGACGATGACGCGCGCGACCGGCGCGTCGACCGTGATGCGGACGCCGCGCGCCGTCGCTTCCTTCGCGATCGCGTCGCTGATCGATCCCATGCCGCCGATCGCGTGACCCCATGCACCGGCGTGCCCGTCGACCTCGCCGAGGACGTGGTGGAGCAGCACGTACGCGGAACCCGGCGCGTACGGACTCGCGTAGTGGCCGACCATCGAATCGAAGCCGAACGCGGCCTTGACCGGCGCCGACTCGAACCACGCGTCGAGCACGTCGCCGGCGCTCTTGGTGAACAGGTCCATCAGGTCGCGCTTCTGCGGGAGGTCCATCCGCCGCAGCCGGCGTCCGAGGTCCCACGCGGACCACCAGTCGGCGATCGACGCGAAGTCGCGCGGCCCGAGGTTCGGCGGCGTCCTCGTCATCAGCAGGCGGACGAGGCCGACGACGCCGTCCAGCATCGCGTAGTAGGCCGGCAGTCGCGCCGCGTCGCGCGTCGAGAACCTGGCGACCTCGCGTTGCGTCGCTTCGAGGCCGCCGCCGACGAGCAGGTAGCCATCGCCGTCGTCGAGCGGCAGGAAGTTCGCGATCGGGCGCCGGACGATGCGCAGGCCGTGTTCCTTCAGCCGCAGGTCGCGGACGATGTCGGCGTGAAGCAGGCCGACCGTGTAGCTCGCGGTCGAATTGCGGAAACCCGGGTGGAACGTCTCGGTCACCGCGGCGCCGCCGACGATGGACCTGCGTTCGACGACGTGGACCGAGAGGCCGCGCGCCGCGAGGTCGCACGCGCAGACCAGGCCGTTGTGGCCGCCGCCGACGATCACCGCGTCGACCGTGCCGCCGCCCGCCGCCGTCAGAGCACCCCCAGCAGCCACCTCGCGAACCACGGCAGCAGGAGGGCCGACGCCAGCGCGGAGAGGCCCATCGCGAGTCCGGCGAACGCGCCCATCTCGTCGCTGACGACGAATGCGCGTGCGACCCCTTGTCCGTGCGCCGCGAGGCCGAGCGCGAAGCCGCGCACCGCGTGGCTCGGGATCCGCAACGCGTCGAGCAGGAAGCGCGCGAGCGCCGAGCCGACGATGCCGGTGATGACGACGCAGACCGCGGTCAGCGACGGGATGCCGCCGAGCTTCTCGCTGATCCCCATCGCCACCGGCGTCGTCACCGACTTCGGTGCGAGCGACGCGAGCGTCTTCGGCGACGCGCCGAGCAGGTGGCCGATCAGCACCGCCGACCCCGACGCGACGACGACGCCGACGACCAGCGCGATCGCGAGCGCGACCCAGTGCGTCTTCAGCTTCCCCCACTGCTCGTAGAGCGGGACCGCGAGGGCGACCGTCGCCGGTCCGAGCAGGAAGTGCACGAACTGCGCGCCGTCGAAGTAGGTCGCATAGCTGGTCCGCGTGCCGACCAGGATCGCGACCAGCACGCAGACGGCGATCGCGACCGGGTTGACCAGCGGGTTGAAGCCGCTCCGACGATAGAGCATGAACGCGATGAGGTACGCGACCAGCGTCAGCGTCAGCCACAGCAGCGGCGACGTCGACAGGTAGACCCACGTGTCGACGACCGGATGCGTGTTCATTGCGTTCGCGCAGCCCGCGCCGCGTCGGTGCGGCGGATCAGCCACGACGCGGTCAGCGCGGTCGCCACGATCGCGAGCAGCGTGCTGCCGACGACCGCCGCGACGATCGCCACGCCTTCATCCGACAGCCGCGCGAAGTGCACCATCACGCCGACGCCGGCCGGCACGAACAGCAGCGACAGGTGCGAGAGCAGCGTCGTGCCGGTCGAGCGCACGCGGGCGAGCAGCGCCGGCCGGAGCGCGAGGGCGGCGAGCAGCAGCGCCATGCCGATCACGGGTCCGGGGATCGGAAGGCCGAGCGCGAACGTGAGCGTCTCGCCGATCAGCTGATAGATCAGCAGGGTCGCGATGCCTTCGATCATCGGGTCGCCGACAGCGGGGCGCTACAGAGGGCGCCGCGGATCGGGAATCGGCTTCGGCCCGGGACCCTTTCGCACCCGCGCGGCCTGCCGCGTCTCGCCGGGAAAGAGTCCGGTCCGCGGACCGGAGGTCGGGAGCGCCTTCGCGATCAGCTCGACCCAGTGCAGGACCGGCGTGTCGGTGCCGCTCTGCAGATGCGTGATGCAGCCGATGTTCGCCGACACGATCGCGTCCGGGCGCGTCGCGGCGAGGTGGGCGAGCTTCCGGTCGCGGAGCGCCGTTGCCAGCACCGGCTGCAGGACCGAGTAGGTCCCGGCGGACCCGCAGCACAGGTGGCTCTCGGCGCAGAGCTGCACGTCGACGCCGGCCGCGGTCAGCAACGCCTCGACCGGGCCGCGGATCTGCTGGCCGTGCTGCAGCGTGCACGGCGGATGCCACGCGACGCGCTTCGTCGACGGCGGGTTCAGCTTGCCGACCAGGAAGTCGGCGAACGGCAGCAGGACTTCGGACAGGTCGCGGGTCGATGCGGTCACGCGCGCGGCCTTGTCGGCGTAGGCCGGGTCGTTCCGCAGCAGGTGCCCGTATTCCTTGACCATCGCGCCGCAGCCGGACGCGTTCATCACGATGCACTCGGCGCCGGCCTCGAGTTGCGGCCACCACGCGTCGACGTTGCGGCGGGCCTCGTCGAGCGCGCCGTCGTGGTCGTTCAGGTGATGGCGGATGGCGCCGCAACAGCCGGCCTTCGACGCGATCACGGTCTCGATGCCGATCGCGTCGAGCACGCGTTCGGTGGCGTCGTTGATCTGCGGCGCCATCGCGGGCTGCACGCAGCCGGCCAGCATCAGCACCCTGCGCGGATGCCGGCCCGGCCGGAAGCGGGTCGAACCGGACCGCGACTTCGCCGGCACCTTCGTCGCGAGCTTCTCCGGCAGCAGCGGCCGCACGGTCTTGCCGATCTTCATCGCGGGGTCAAACAGCCAGCGCCGCGTCAGCCCTTCGCGGAGCGCGGTCCGTTGCAGCCGGTCGCCGAGCGACCGCGGCTCGGTCGAGCGTTCCTCGACGACCTTCCGGCCGATGTCGACCAGCCGGCCGTATTGCACGCCGGACGGGCACGTGGTCTCGCAGTTGCGGCAGGTCAGGCAGCGGTCGAGATGGAGGCGGTGCGACGCGGTGGCCGGCGCGCCTTCGAGGACGTCCTTGATCAGATAGATGCGGCCGCGCGGCCCGTCGAGCTCGTCGCCGAGCAGCTGATAGGTCGGGCAGGTCGCGGTGCAGAAGCCGCAATGCACGCAGCGACGCAGGATCGCCTCGGCCTCGATGCCGTCGGCGGTGCCCTTGATGAAGTCGGCGAGGTGGGTTTCCATGGTCGAGTCGTTTGCGATGCGGTCCGCGACGCCGCGATTTCAGAGTTCGGGGTAGAGCCGTCCGCGGTTGAAGAGGCGCTGCGGGTCGAACTCGGCCTTCAGCCGCCGATGGATCGCCATCGTCGCCGGCGCGAGCGGCGCGAACACGCCGTGCCGCGTCTTGACGGCGTCGGCCGCCCGCCACAGGGTCGCATGCCCGCCCTGGGCCGTCGCCGCATCGCGCACCGCGCGCGGGTCCGTGCGCGTCGCGATCCAGCGGAGCGCGCCGCCCCATTCGATCAGCTGATCGGTAAAGCCGAGCGCCGCCGCGTCCACCCGCGGCGCGGTGGGCGGCAGCGCGATCCGCCAGAGCGGCGCATCGACCGGTCTGGCGGCGAAGAACGCCGCGGTCTGCTCGCGTACTTCCTGCCAGTACGTCGCGGCCTCTTCCGCCTCGACGTCGAGGCCGCCGATGCGCCGGATGCCGGACTGCACCGCCGCCTCGCTGCCTTCGAGGCGGACCAGCAGACGACCGCCCCTCGCCGGGTAGGCGCCCCCGCCCGACGGATTCGACGTCCACGCGCTCGCCGTGATCGCGATCGGCTGCCCCGCCCAGCAGGTTTTGAGGTACTGATGGGCCGCCGCCTCGTCGAGCGCGAACGACAGCGTGACGCGCTCCGTCGGCACCGGCAGCACCTTCAGCGACACTTCGGTGATGACGCCGAGCGTGCCGAGCGACCCGGCGAGCACCCGGCTGACGTCGTAGCCGGCGACGTTCTTCATCACCTGGCCGCCGAACGCGAGCGCCTGGCCGGTGCCGTCGATCAGGCGGACGCCGAGCACGAAGTCGCGGACCGCGCCCGCGGCCATGCGC
>CAXTDA010000264.1:0-6040 GCA_964242935.1 uncultured Burkholderiaceae bacterium
CGACGAAGGCGTTCACGACCCAGCTCTGCGCGCTGTACCTGCTCAGCCTGACGCTGGCGAAGTTGCGGGGCCGTCTGTCGCTCGAGGCCGAATCGGTCGAGCTGAAGGACCTTCGCCATCTTCCGGCCGCGCTGCGGAGCGTGCTCGCGCTCGAGCCGCAGATCATCGCGTGGGCCGAAGCCTTCGCCCGGAAGGAGAACGCCCTCTTCCTCGGCCGCGGCCTGCACTACCCGATCGCGCTCGAAGGGGCGCTGAAGCTGAAGGAGATCACGTACATCCACGCCGAGGCCTATCCGGCCGGCGAGCTGAAGCACGGCCCGCTCGCGCTGGTGACCGAGGCGATGCCGGTCGTGACGGTGGCGCCGAACGACCTGCTGATCGAGAAGCTGAAATCCAACATGCAGGAAGTGCGGGCGCGCGGCGGCCAGCTGTACGTGTTCGCCGATGCCGGATCGCACATCGAAGCCAGCGACGGGCTCCACGTGATCCGGCTGCCGGAGCATTACGGAAAGCTGTCGCCGATCCTGCACACCTTGCCGCTGCAGCTGCTCGCGTATCACACGGCGGTGGCGCGGGGGACGGATGTCGACAAGCCGCGCAACCTGGCCAAGAGTGTGACGGTGGAGTGACGGTGGCACGCACCCGAGAGCCGATCCCGATGACGCCCACATCCCGCGGCCGCCTGCTGCCCGCGATCGTGACACTCGGCTTGCTGTCCCTGGCGGCCGGCTGCGGCGATTCCGCGCAGTCGCGGCCGCCGGCGTCCGCTTCACCGCCCGCGGCGCCGTCGGTGGTCTCGGCGACGGGCGCTGCGGTCGGGACGCCGTTGCCCACCGCAGCTCCCCGCATGGCGACAGTCGACCGGAACGAAGAAGCCTTCAAGCGCGTCCCGATCGTCGATCCCGGGCTCGGCGCGCCGAGGACCGCGCTGACGGTGGAGATCCCCGCGTCGTGGAAGCCGTACGGCGGCATCCAGTGGAATCGCGGCGTCGCGTGCATCACGAACCAGCACCGCATCGAATGGGGTGCCGCCTCGCCCGACGGCACCCACGCGGTCGAACTGCTGCCGGCATTCGCGTGGCAGGTCAGCGGCTGGCATCAGCAGATGAACCCGTGTCCGGTCGCGCCGATCGGCTCGGTGCGCGAATACCTGCAGGCCGTCGTCGGGCAGATGTATCCGGACGCGAAGTTCGTCGGCTACCGCGAGCGGGCCGACCTGCTCGACGAGGCCGGCGGCGCGCGGCCGCAATCGACGATGCCGAACATGCAGTTGTTCAACGATGCCGGCGAGGTGACGATCGCCTACGCGTCGAACGGTCGCGAGATGCGCGAGAGTCTGACGGCGCTCGCGCAGTTCTCCGAAGTCGCATCGCAGGGGATGCGATCGCGGATGGGCACGGTGCGCAACATTCTCGTCGTGCGGGCGCCGGCAGACGACTTCGACCCCGGAATCGCCGAACGCGTCCGTCGATCGATCCGGACCGATCCCCAGTGGGCCCAGGCCTTCATCGCGTACGGCAAGAATTATGTCGACAACCAGGGCGCGCAGCAGAGCGCGCAGATCGCCCGCTGGCACAGCCAGCGGATGGCGGAGATCGATGCGCGTGGCGCGGCCGACCGCGCGGCGATCCGCACGAGCACGATCCGCGAGGTCGGCGAGATTAACGCGGCCGGCTGGAAGGCACGGCAGGAGAGCCAGGACCGCATGCATCGCAACAGAGTCGACACGATCCGCGAGGTCCAGCGGTATCAGGACCCGTCGGGCAACCGGCAGGTCGAACTATCCAGCCACTACAACTACGGATGGAAGACGGACGGCGGACACTACGTCGCCAGCAACGATCCGAACTTCGATCCGGGTGCCGGGGGCGTGGAGATGAAGCGGGCGCCGTAACGGCGCATGGTCATCGGTCGAACCAGCATGAAACCTCTGCATCCGTCGACGATCGCCTCGTGGCATGCCCACGTGTACTTCGACGCATCCAGCCGCGACGCCGCGTGGTCGTGGCGCGAGACGATCGCCGTCGAGCTGGCCGGCCGAATGACGATGGGACGTTTCCACGAACGGCCCGTGGGACCACATCCGATGTGGAGCTATCAGCTGGAGATCCCGGTCGCCGGCTTCCCAGAGGTCGTGGGTTGGCTGGCGTTGAACCACGGCGCGCTGGACGTCTTCCTGCATCCGAATACCGGCGACGAACTGCGGGACCACCGTGACTCCGCGCTGTGGTTGGGCCGATCGTACGAGCTGACCCTATCGGTCTTCACCGACTGACGCTCGACTCCCGACCGCTCGAGTAGCATTCGCGAGGAAGCGTAGCGCGTTGCACGGCGCACGTCTCGCACCACGGCTCGCCTAAAGACGAAGCAAACGTGCCCCGTGGACTCTCGCTGCGGCTTTGTCGAATGTCCAGAGCGGTCGCTCGTCCGCTTGGTCCGCAAGAGCGACGTGAAGGCAGTCGGCAAAATCGACCTTCGCCTGTTCGTAGCGGGCCAGCGCGTGTTCCAAAGGGCCCTCAGACTCGAAACGAAGCTCCAACGAGCCGAGTAGTGCATGGAAGGCCTGCAGTACGGCCGGCTTGTCCAGGCCGAACGCCGACCGCAGGACCCACTCCAGTTCCAGCGTGACCGTAATGGGAATGAACATCGGCGATCCGCCTCGTACGCCCTGCCGGATCAGACGCGATGCCGCCTTGCCCTGCTCGGGTTCGTCCTGCATCAAAAAGCGGACGAGCACATTGGTGTCGAGCGAGGACATCGTTCACCGCCATGGATTCATGTCGGCGACGGCCACCGGTTTCTTCCTGCGCGATTTCAGCGCGCCGGCCAGATCGAGCACCGAATGAGTCTTCGCCCGGACGATCAATGCCCCGCCCGGGGTCAGATGCCAGACGAGTCGGGTTCCGGGTTCGGCGCCCAGCCGTTCGCGAATCCGTTTCGGAACGGTGGTCTGACCTTTCGCGGTCATCGTCGACTCGGACATGTGATTCCTTACGAAATCGACGATCGTAAGGCGTGCTCCCGGACCACGCAAGCGACGATCTGCAGAAGTGACCGGCCTTGCATCCTCCCTGGCAAGGCCGTTTCACTCACGCCATCGCCGCCACGCCCTGCGTCACGTTGTCGAAGCCGGAACGCGGCGTGCTGCTCGAGCCGCCCATGTAGCGCTCGAACTCTTCGGTGTACCGGGCGAGCAGGCGGGTCTGCAGCGTGGCATCCCCTTCGTGGCTCAACTCCGGGAACCACTTGTTCTCTTCTTCGAAGATGTGGTGGGCCACCGCGGCGCGGAGGTGCTCGAGCTTGTCGCGGTAATCCTCGGACAGCGGTTCGAGGTCGTCCAGCGCGGCGGTCTGGACCTTCGCGGCACTCTGTTCGGTGTACGCCGCCGTCGAATGGCCCTTCTGATCGCCCACCGCCATCGCCGGATAGAGCGCGGCCTCCTCGGCGATCGAATGGCCGGTGAGGAGCAAGGCGAGCTGCTTCTGTGCCGCTCGCTGCGCCGCCGCGCTCGACGCGGAGCGCACGGCATCGAACGCGCTCTCGATCTGTTCGTGGTGGCCGACGACCATCGCGAGCCAACCTCCTTCCGCTCGGGCCTTCGAACGCACCTCGCGACGGTCCGCTTCGCTCGGCTCGGGGGTGACTGCGGCAACGACCTTGTCTAGGACGCTCATGGCACTCCTCATGGACGAAAAGCGCCAGGTTGCGCCGAACGAAGCGATCACGGCATCAGCGGACGCTCCGGTGGCGGGCTATCCCGGCGGCGAACCGGTTGTCAGACGGTCGCGGGCAAGCGCGCGGTCGGCAGCGCGCCGTCGACGTCGGCGAGGAAGCGCGCATAGGCCGCGGCGAAGTCGGCAAGGTCCTCGAAGTAAGGCAACGCGCCGGCCTGCATCACGTGTCGCCGCCAACCGTGGTCGCGGACCAGGCGCTCGGCCCCCCGGTAGTCGGTGAAGTCGCCGCGCGTGCCATGGATCAGAAGCGTCGGCATCGCGAGCGACTCGTAGAGGCGCGTGACGTCCGCACTGAACAGGAAGGCGGACAGGAAGTGGAACGGTGCGTACTGCGCGCCCGGTTGCCGGGTCGTGACGATGTCGTAGGCGAGCAACCCTTCGTCGATCGACTTCGAGCCCCACGTCTTTTCGAGGAAATAGCGGATCACGCCCGGCTTCGTCAGCAGCCGGAACAGCCCCGGGCTCCACGGCGCACGCCCGAGCACCGACAGCAGCCACCGCTTGCCGCGCGTCGCGCCGGGCGGGCCGCGCCGCGTCCGGTCGCCTTGGAGGCCGGTGGCGCTGACGAGACAGACGCTGCGATGCCGGTCGGGTCGCTCGACGGCGGCGCGCGCCAGGTATTCGCTCGACAGCGAGACCGCGATCGCATCGACGGGGACGCCGGCATGACGGGCGCCGATCGCGTCGACGACGGCCGCGACGGCGTCGGTCATCAGGCGGAGCGAGTAGAAGCGGTCGCTGCGATCCGACAGGCCGTAGCCGGGCAGATCCAGCGCGTAGACGGGCCGCTGACGGCGGTAGTGCTCGAACAGCGGCTTGATCTCGAATGCGGACGCGGCGGCGTTGACGCTGTGGACGAGCAGCAGCGGGACCGCCGCCCCGTCGTCGACCGTCGTATCCGGTCCCGCCCGGTAGCACGCAATCCGGACGCCGTGGACGTCGAGGTCGAATCGTTCGGCGGCGAGCGGCGGGGGCAGCGCGGGTTGCGGGGTCGGCATGTGACGCGAGCATAACGTCCGTCGATCGGACCCGTGTCGGAACGTCTATGCTGCGCACTCCGCGCACCGATGCGGCCGATTCCACGTCCCCGTCCCGTGCCCCGGAACGCCGCCTTGTCCGCCTCGTCGATCGCGGTCGTCATGTTCATCGTCCTGATCCTCGTCGGTCTCTTGCTGTGGACGCCGGACCTGGACCGCACGGCGCTCGAAGCGAAGTACCTCGCGGCGCCCACCGACCTGATCGAGGTCGCCGGCGCCCGGTTGCACGTGCGCGACAGCGGTCCGCGGGACGCGTCGGCGATCGTCCTGCTCCACGGCTTCGGCTCGAGCCTCCAGACCTGGGACGCGTGGATTCCGCGGCTGGCGGCGCGGCACCGCGTCGTCCGGTTCGACCTGCCGGGGAGCGGCCTCAGCGATCCCGACGCGACCGGCGACTACACCGACGCGCGGAGCGTCGCCGTGCTCGCGGCGTTGATGGACCGCCTCGGCATCGCGCGCGCGACGGTCGTCGGCAACTCGATGGGCGGCCGGATCGCGTGGACTTTCGCCGCGGCGCATCCGGAACGCGTCGCGTGCCTGGTGTTGATCTCGCCCGACGGCTTCGCCAGTCCCGGGTTCGAGTACGGGCAGAGGCCGAAGGTCGGCGTCGCCGTCGAGGCGATGCGCTTCGTGCTGCCGAAGCCGCTCGTCCGGATGAGCCTCGCACCGGCGTACGCGGATCCCGCCGCGCTCACCGACGAGCGACTCGAGCGCTACTACGATCTCCTCCGCGCACCGGGCGCGCGGTCGGCGATGATCGCGCGCATGGCGCAGGGGATCCGCTTCGATCCGGTCGAGCGGCTGCGCTCGATCGCGGCGCCGACGCTGCTGCTCTGGGGCGAGGACGACCACCTCATCCCGTTCTCGAACGCCGCCGACTACGAGCGGGCGATTCCCGACGTCACGCTCGCGCCGTTCGCCGGCGTCGGGCATCTGCCGCAGGAGGAAGCGCCGGACCGTTCGCTCGATCCGTTGTTGCGCTTCATCGATCGTTGATGGAGCGGTGCAGCAGCGCGGACGGGACGCTGGTGCGCGTGTTGGCGAGCGTGCTGAACGCGGCCTGCGGCAACGCCGCGGCGAGGTCGCTTTCGGCGGCATGCATCGCCGCGACGAACTGCGCGGCGCGGCGCTCGTCGAGGTCCGCCCGCGCGAGGATCAGGTTGACGGAGCCGACGGTCGGCAGCGGCCGGTCGAGGCCCGGATAGGCGTCCACCGCGACCGTCATCGGCTGCAGCAGCGGGTACTTCGCGACGATGTCCGGGATCTGGT
>CAXTDA010000265.1:0-5955 GCA_964242935.1 uncultured Burkholderiaceae bacterium
GGTGAGGTTCATCGTGCCGGTCCAGCGGCCCGCGATCAGGTTCGCGAGATAGGTCGTCTTCTGCGCGTCGCTGCCGGCCGTCATCAGCGCCTCGATCGCGCCGTCGGTGAGGAGCGGGCACAGCGCGAACGACAGGCTCGCCGCGTTCAGCATCTCGATGCACGGCGTCGCGATCAGCTTCGGCAGTCCCTGGCCGCCGTGCTCGACGTCGTGCTGTACGCCCTGCCAGCCGGCCTCGGCGTAGCTCTTGAATGCCGCCTTGAAGCCCGCGGTGGTCGTCACGACGCCGTCCTTCCACGACGACGGCGCGGTATCGCCCGCGCGGTTCAGCGGCGCGATGACGTCCTCGACGAACTTCGCGTTCTCTTCGAGCACCGCCTGCGCGGTCTCGCGGGTCGCGTCCTCGAAGCCGGGGAGCGCGGCGACCGAGTCGAGGCCCGCGAGCTCGGTCATCGCGAACAGCATGTCTTTCAACGGCGCGTGGTAGGTCATGGCACTCCTCGAAGGTAACGTAGGCCGGGCGGAGCCCGGACGGGTGACTCGAACGCGCCGATTCCTCAGGACGCCCTTGACCCGGAAGGCGACCTACCGCACGGTAAAGAAACAAATCGTGCCGTGACACGAGTAGGCGCCTGCAAACCATTTGCGAGGGAGGGTAGGTTGAATTGCATTCGCTCGACTTGCTGGCATGGACTGCTCATCTTCGGGTTCCTTTGCCCGCGCGTGGCGCTTGCCGAGCCGTTCCCGAAATTTGGAACAGTCTCGACCGAATCGATCCAGGCGTGGCAGGCCTTCCGCGCAGCCCAGCCTTTACAGACCCAGGTGGTGGCGCTGAGTCCTCCCACCGCCACCAAGCCGGGGACGCTGCTCATCACCGAACCGCCCGACAGCTTCTCATGGAAGAGCGTTCCCGGCCGCCTTGGCAACCTCGTGAGCGGATGCATGGTTCAGAAGAAGTCGCTGATGGCGGGCGGATGGGTCTACGACATTGTCTGCACGCTCTTGGCCGACCCCGAAAATTCGCTGCCGGATCGCTTGGCGGCGTTCGGCCGCGAACTTTACGGAACTTCCGAGGGCTGGGCGCCCGTTTTCCTGCCGGCGCCGGACCGCCAGCTCATCGGGAGCTCCCTCGATCTTCGCTATGGCGCGTCCGACCTGGTCCGGTGGCTTTCCGAAGTGAAGGGCGGATTCAGGAGTAACGCGATCGCGCCACTCGTGTCGGTCGAGGACATCATTTCCGGGAGAGTAAGCGGCGTGTACTTCAGCGGCGACCGCGAATTGGTCCTCTGGTCACTTCCTCGCGGCGTTCCGCTCGATGGCTTGGAAAGCGACATTCGCCGATTTGCGATCGGCAGCGATGCAGTTCTTGGCGCGGTGGGGAACAGGACAGCGCTCACGATCGTCGGTAGAGGCCGTGTGGAGTCGTTGTCCCATGTGCCGCCTCTGCGCGCCGAGACGGTCTTGATGCTTGCCGCGAGCAAGGAGACACACCTTGCGCAGTCGTACGAGCGAACCCATGTCCTCTCCGGCAAGGGGTCGGACGGTATAGATCGCGCGCCCATCCTCCTCAGCCGGCAGCTCGTCGATACCGAACTCGGCACGCTATTGAACGTGGCCGACCAATTGCTTAAAGGCTGGTCAGAAGCGGGCACTGTGCGCTACTTGAATTTCGCTTACCCGAAGCCGGACGCATTTCCATTCGGCGCGACGCCGGCGAGCATGGTCGAGCGCAAGAAGAAACGCCCGTCGTTCTTGTTCAATTGGAACACCGACGGCATTGCCTACAAGCAGACCATCAGCGGCAACGAAGTACTGGTCCCTCAGCGGACCGGAGCGTTGTCGGTGATCTACGGCGATCCGCTCGACAGACCGCGGGATCTCGAAAATCGTGCGTATGAGTATTTTGCTTCTCGAGGCGATGCTACCTTGTTTCGAGTCGTTCAATACACGCTTCTCTACCAGATCTTTCGTCAGTTCGACATATCTGCGAGGGAACGTCCGGCAAGCGTTCGCTTTCAGCGCTTCCAGAAGAATAAGATCGCCTTCACGGAGAGGCAACTACACTATCTCCTGGTCGGCGCGCCCAATGAGGAAGTCATCAAAGCACTCGCCAATTACTGGTTTGTCAACGTCGCGCGGATCGATGACGCATTTTTAATAGCGAACAAACGGACGAGGAAGGCCGTTTACGAAAACCGACTCATGCAAGCCGTCATGGTGCTCAGGGCGCTCCGCGATGCGCAGCAGACCAGCAAGGGCGAGCTACTACCCGCGCTCGTCAAGCTGCTGACCTTCGAACGTGGCCCTGAGGCTCCGTCTTCCCGGCAAATCGATGAGCTGAAAAAGGCGTTCGACGTGGTCGCGGTCGCGACTTCGGAGGAATTCGCGAATGAGGTACAAGACAAACCGTCCGATACGTTCACAAGCACCGGGCTGATGGCAGTCGCGGCGGATAAGCTAGGCACTTGGCGGGTACTCGGTGACGACGGCAGTGATCTGCCGAGTTGGAACCACACGGCCTATGTCGTTGCCTCGCAGGGTGCGGCCGTTGTGATCGGTGGGCACAACATCGATGCCCCGATCATCCAATTTCGGGAGGACGCGTCACTTTCGAGAGGGCAAATTCTCGTTGAGAAAGGTGCCGACGGCGATATGACGGTCGTTCACGCGCCTGGTGATTCCTCGCGGGTCGGGACGCTGGCGCGTGAAGTGGGCACGCGCAAGGCGCTGGACACCGAAACGATCCAGAAAGACGTAACGAGTATGCTGCGCACTGCCAACGATATGCCGCCCGTCGGTCTGGCGTCGCTACGCAAAAGTGTACAAGTCATTGCTGCGAAAGAAGGCGAGTTCTCGCTGGAGAAAGCTGGGCTTGCTGGTTTCAAGACGCGACCGGTCTCCGCGACCGAGCAGGGAATGCTGGCTTCTTTGGAACAGACGAAGCACGAGACCGTCGTTTTCGAACGCCTCGCCAACGGGTCCTACGTGCTCATCCGTACCGGCTCCGCCGACGCCATCGAAGTCGCCTCGATCATTCAGGCGACCGACGTACTGGCGAACGGATTGCTCGTCAGCGCTGGCGGACGGGCGCCCGTCACCGTACTCGTCCGCGGGATCCCGTCCGACAAGGCCGAGGCCATGCTGACGCAGCTAAAGACCAATCTCGCGCATTACCCCAAGACGGAAGTCGATCACGTTCTGGCCATCGACGCCGACAGCGCCATGCTGCTGCGTCGTCCCGCGCTGATCAACACGAAATTCACGCACAACGGGATACGCATCGACACGGGCGCCGTAAAGGTCGAGGCCGTGACGTCCGGCGAATTCGCGGGCTTCAGTCGCGTCGAGGTGCCCCTGTTCGTGGAGGCTAAACAGCCGTTCTATATACGGCTGATCTTCTACGTTAAGAACTTAGCCAGAGCAACTCAGGAAAAGTTGTTAGCACGGGTCTCCACGGTGCTTGCCACGATGAAAGGATCGGCTTCCGTCGCCGACATCAATATGATACTCAAACAACAGTTGAAGGGCGATTTCGAGCAGCTCCACGTGGATTCGATGATCATCAGACACGATAGCGATCCGACGAGGAAACTGCACGACGTCTTGATCGTGGTCGATGAGCCGCGTGTCTTGGCAGCCGGCTAGTACCGCCGTACTCTGTTGCATTCCGACCACTCGATCCGAGTGGATGGACAATTATCATTCAACTGAAAGCAAGGACTTCGTACGTAGCAATATGGCGGCAACCGGCCTCAACGATCCGGGGCGGGCCTGGCTCTTGTACGAGCACGAAGCACAATTCATTCGGAAAAAGCTAGCGACCTTCGGTCGATTGGGGGTAAAGGTCGTGGAGCATGCGACTCGATCCGATTTGGCGGAGAACGCGCCAAGACATGCCGATTTGATCGTTATCGCCCACCGGAAGGGTGAGCGAATTCTTGGCTACGATATCCCGGACGAAAATGCAACACGTCGGATGATCGCGGTCGCTTCGCCAGAAGCGTCCAAACTGCTCGACGCCGACTCCTCCCCAAGCTTTCTCATCGAAGTTCTCAATCGACTAGTGTTCACAGGCACAACCAGTGCGGATGCGCCGCGGGGTCTTGAAGGTTCGGCAGTCGTCAACCGAGACCATCTGAGCCGCCATTTGGGTCTGCGGCCCGGAAGCCTAGTAGAACTTTGGGATGGTCTGTGGCCGACCTCGAACGTCGTGGACGTCTTTCCTCCCGACTTCGCCGGTACCATCGTTTTTTGCATCTGCAATTCCGCCTTGGTTGCTGACGAATTCAGCCAGCAGCGTCCCGATTCGATTTGCTGCTGCAATCTGGGAACGACAAGCGCTGGATTGGGCCTGGCGAAAATCCATGCTGCGCTGACCAGCCGTATGCAAAGCGGTAAGCCGCTCTGGCTAGCGCTCAATGAAGTTGAGTTGCTGATTGATTCCATAACCTGAGGTCGTCCATGCCCCAACTGCGTCTCTATGAAGCCGTGCAGAGCAACGTGATTGGAACCCACCTGGGCGTTGAGCAGAGCTCCGGCCGTGATTCCGGGCGCACGCTGGCGGCGGTCCAGCGGGGCATCGCGCAAGACCTGGAACGCGTCCGAGCGACGAACGACCGCTACTTCCGCATGTACTGGGTGTTGCTCAGCGTCTCGTTCATCGCGACATTCGTGTTGGCCGTCCACTTTCGCGAGGAGATGGGGGGCATAGCGGGGGTCCTCGGAGCAGGCGGCATCGGGCAAGGCTACTTCGCGAGACAACTGTCGCGTGAATGGCGGGAGAAGTCCCGCGTGGACCTGGTTTCCGTATTGGCACAGACGCTTCCAGCCGCGGAGCTTCAAAAGATCCTCAAGGATCTGCTTTCGGTTCTCAAGAATTGAGCGCCGACCGCACGGCATCAGCGTTTCAGCGCTATGTCAACGCCTGAATCGAGCGAGACTACGTCCCGAGCATCGGCCAAGGCGGGCGCCGGCGCTATAGAGCCCCGACCAGCTCCGGCACGATCGTGTTCAGGTCGCCGACCAAGCCGTAATCGGCCACGCCGAAGATCGGCGCCTCCGGGTCCTTGTTGATCGCGACGATGACCTTGCTGTCCTTCATGCCGGCCAGGTGCTGGATCGCGCCGGAGATGCCGACCGCGATGTAGAGCTGCGGCGCGACGATCTTGCCGGTCTGGCCGACCTGGTAGTCGTTCGGCACGAAGCCGGCGTCGACCGCGGCGCGCGACGCACCCATCGCGGCGCCGAGCTTGTCGGCGAGCGGCTCGAGGACCTTGTGGTAGTTCTCGCTGCTGCCGACCCCGCGACCCCCGGAGACGATGATCTTCGCGGCCGTCAGTTCGGGCCGGTCGAGCTTGACGAGCTCGCGGTTGACGAACGTCGACTTGCCGAAGTCCGCGGCTGCGGCGGCCGACTCGACGGTCGCCGAGCCGCCGCTCGCGGGCGCCGGATCGAACCCGGTGGTGCGGACCGTGATCACCTTGACGGCATCGGTCGCCTGCACGGTGGCGATCGCGTTGCCGGCGTAGATCGGGCGCGTGAACGTGTCGGGCGACTCCACGGTCATGATGTCGGAGAGCTGCGCGACGTCGAGCTTTGCGGCGACGCGCGGCGCGATGTTGCGGCCGTACGCGGTGGCGGGAAACAGGATGTGCGAGTAGTCCTTCGCGAGCGACAGCACCTCCGCGGCGATGTTCTCCGCGAGACCTTCGGTCAGGTGCGGCGCATCGACGAAGAACACCTTCGAGACGCCGGCCACCTGCGCGGCCGCGTCGGCCGCCGCCTGCGCACCGCCGCCGGCGACCAGCACGTGGACCTCGCCGCCGCAGGCGATCGCCGCGGTGATGGTGTTGAGCGTCGCGCCCTTCAGGGTCGCGTTGTCGTGTTCGGCAATGACGAGAGCACTCATTCGATCTCCATTTCATGTTCCCTCCCCTCTGGGGGAGGGCTAGGGAG
>CAXTDA010000266.1:0-5920 GCA_964242935.1 uncultured Burkholderiaceae bacterium
CCCCTCGCCGACCCCCCTCGCGAGCCCCACGATGCGGAAGGGCACCTGGCGCATCGTGCCGTTCCTGATGCTGTGCTACTTCATCGCGTTCGTCGATCGGGTCAACGCCGGCTTCGCGGCCCTCGACATGAACAAGGACATCGGCCTGTCGGCGGCCGCGTTCGGGCTCGGCGGCGGCCTCTTCTACATCACGTACGTCCTGTTCGAGGTCCCGAGCAACCTCGCGATGCAGAAGGTCGGCGCGCGGTTGTGGATCGCGCGGATCATGGTGTCGTGGGGCCTCGTCTCCGCGGCGATGGCCTTCGTCGTCGGGCCGAACTCGTTCTACGCGGTCCGGCTGCTGCTCGGGGCCGCCGAAGCCGGCTTCTTCCCCGGCGTGATCCTGTACCTGACGTACTGGTTTCCGACCACCTACCGTGGCCGCATTGTCGCGATCTTCATGGTCTCGATCCCGATCTCGAGCTTCCTCGGCTCGCCGATCTCCGCGGCCCTGCTGCAGATGCCGGGCATCTTCGGGCTGAAAAGCTGGCAATCGCTGTTCATCCTCGAAGCGATGCCGGCGGTCCTGCTCGGCATCGCCACCTTCTTCGTCCTGCCGGATCGCCCGGCGAAGGCGAAGTGGTTGACGAAGGAAGAGAGCGACTGGCTGACGCACCGTCTCGCGTTCGAGCAGGTCGCACGGAAGCCGAGCGTCGGCCACCTGCCGCTGCGCGCGGTGCTGCTGAACAAGTACGTGCTGGCCGCGGCGCTGGTCTACGCCGGCGCGTCGGGGGCGAGCCAGTGCCTGTCGCTGTGGCAGCCGCAGATCCTGAAGTCGTTCGGGCTGTCGACGACGCAGACCGGATGGATCAACGCGATCCCGTTCGGGCTCGCTTCGATCGTGATGGTCCTCTGGGGCCGCAGCTCCGACCGGAAGAACGAACGGGTGCTGCACACGGCCATTCCGCTGGCCTTGCTGGCCGGCAGCCTGGCGCTGACCCTGCTGACCGGCGATCTCTACGTCACGGTGGCCCTGCTCTGCCTCGCCGTGGTCGGGACCTACGCGTTCAAGGGACCGTTCTGGGCGCTCGCGACCGGATGGCTGTCGACCGTGGCCGCCGCGGCCGGGATCGCGCAGATCAATGCGATCGGCAACGTGGGCGGCTTCGTCGGCACCTACCTGCTCGGTTTGATCAAGGACGCGACCGGTAGCTATCCTCTCGGCCTGTTGCCGCTCGTCGTCCTGTCGGTCGCCGGCACCGTCGCGGTCCTCGTGCTCGGCAGGGACGCGTCAAGTCCGAGCAACGTCGAGGCCGCAGCGCATTGACCGCCGTCGAACGAGTCGTTGTACCCTCGGAAAAAAGGGAGGCCGCATGAATTCACCATCCGGGCAGGGCATCGCCGCGACCCTGATTCCCGGCGACGGGATCGGGCCGGAGATCGTACGGGCGACGACGGACGTCCTCACGGCGCTCGGCGCGCCGTTCGTCTGGGAGACGCAGCAGGCCGGCCTCGCGGGGATCGAGGCGTCCGGCGACCCGCTGCCGACCGTGACGCTCGACAGCATCCGGCGGACGAAGCTCGCGCTGAAGGGCCCGTTGGCGACGCCGTCGGGCGGCGGCTATCGCTCGTCGAACGTGCGTCTGCGCGAGGAGTTCCATCTCTACGCGAACCTGCGGCCGGCGCTGACGCTGATACCGGGCGGCCGCTACGACGACATCGACCTCGTGCTCGTCCGCGAGAACACCGAGGGGCTCTACGTCGGGTTCGAGCACTACATCCCGATCGGCGACGATCCGCACGCAGTCGCTATCGGCTCGGGCGTCAACACGCGGGCCGGATCGCGACGGATCGCCGAGTTCGCGTTCGACTACGCGGTGCGGAACGGCCGGAAGAAGGTGACGATCGTCCACAAGGCCAACATCATGAAGGCGCTGACCGGCGTGTTCCTCGAGACGGCGCGCGAGGTCGGCAAGCGCTACGAGGACCGCATCACGATCGACGAGCGGATCGTCGACGCGTGCGCGATGCAGCTGGTGCTCAACCCCTGGCAGTTCGACGTGATCCTGACGACCAATCTCTTCGGCGATATCCTCTCGGACCTGATCGCCGGGCTCGTCGGCGGTCTCGGCAGCGCGCCGGGCGGCAACATCGGCACCGACGCCGCGATCTTCGAGGCCGTGCACGGCTCGGCGCCGGACATCGCGGGGAAGGGAATCGCCAACCCGGTCGCGTTGTTGCTCGCCGCGGCGATGATGCTCGATCATGTCGGCCGCACCGACCTGTCGATGCGCCTTCGCCAGGCGATCGACGGGACGCTGAAGCAGGATCGCGTGCGGACCGGTGACTTCGGCGGGACCGCGACGACGTCGCAGTTCGCCGAGGCGCTGATCCGCCGGGTCACGAGCTGACGGGCACCACCCCTTCCATTATTCGGAGACGCATCGCAATGACTGCCGCCGAGCTGCTGGTCAAGTGCCTCGAGAACGAGGGCGTCGAGTACATCTTCGGCATTCCCGGCGAAGAGAACATCGACATCATGGATGCGCTGCTCGAGAGCCCGATCACGTTCGTGACGACGCACCACGAACAGGGAGCGGCATTCATGGCCGACGTCTACGGCCGGCTGACGGGCCGCGCGGGCGTCTGCATGTCCACGCTCGGCCCGGGTGCGACGAACCTGATCACCGGCGTCGCCGACGCCAACATGGACCGCGCGCCGATCGTCGCGATCGCGGGGCAGGGCGCGACCACGCGGCTGCACAAGGAAAGCCACCAGATCCTCGACCTGGTCGGCATGTTCATGCCGATCACGAAGTATTCGACGCAGGTGCTCGATCCGAAGATCGTTCCGGAGATCATCCGGAAGGCTTTCAAGGTGTCGCAGACCGAGAAGCCGGGCGGGGCGTTCATCGACTTCCCCGAGAACATCGCGGAGATGGAGGTCGACAAGCAACCGATCCCGGTCCAGACCGCGTACAACTCGCTCGCGCCCGAGCACAAGATCCAGCAGGTCGCGAAGATCATCGAGGGGGCCAAGTACCCGGTGATCCTGGCCGGCAACGGCGTCGTCCGTCAGGGCGCGGCCGACGCGCTCGTCACGTTCGCCGAGATGACGCGCATCCCGGTCGTGAACACGTTCATGGCGAAGGGCGTGGTGCCGTTCACCAATCCGATCTCGCTCGGCACCATCGGATTGAAGGCACGCGACATCCCGTGGTTCGCGTTCGAGAAGGCCGACGTCGTGATCTGCGTCGGCTATGACATGGTCGAGTACCACCCCGACAACTGGAATCCGGACAAGGACAAGATCATCGTCCACGTCGACGCGATGCCGGCCGAGGTCGACGAGCACTACGTGCTCGCGGCGGGTCTGCTCGGCGACATCCAGACGTCGCTCCGCGCGCTCGCGATGAGCACCAGGCCGCAGTCGACGATGCCGTTCGCCAAGGTGCGCCAGGCGATCATCGAGGACCGTGCGCAGTACGCGCAGGACGACGGCTTCCCGATCAAGCCGCAGAAGATCGTCTGGGACCTCCGCGAGGCGCTCGGCCCCGAGGACATCGTCATCTCCGACGTCGGTGCGCACAAGATGTGGATGTCGCGGATGTACAAGGCCGAGCGCCCGAACACCTGCATCATCTCGAACGGCTTCGCGGCGATGGGGATCGCGTTGCCCGGCGCGATCGCCGCCAAGCTCGCGTATCCGGATCGCAAGATCGTGGCCGTGACCGGCGACGCCGGCTTCATGATGAACTCGCAGGAGATCGAGACCGCGATGCGGATGAAGACGCCGCTGGTGGTCGTGATCTGGAACGACTCCGAGTACGGGCTGATCACCTGGCACCAGCTGCGCCACTTCGGCCGCGCGAGCCACATCGAATTCAAGAACCCCGACTTCGTCAAGTACGCGGAGAGCTTCGGCGCAAAGGGCTATCGCGTGCAAAGCGCGGCCGACCTGCTGCCGACGCTCAAGCGCGCGATGCAGGAAGACACCGTCGTCATCATCGACTGCCCGGTCGACTATGCGGAGAACATGAAGCTGACCGCGTCGCTGAAGGCGATGCATTCGCCGCTCTGACGGGCGAGGCGGCATGAAAGACAAGACCGTATCGGCGACCGAAGCCGTCGCCCTCATCCGGAGCGGCGACTCGGTCGCCGTGTCGGGCTTCGTCGGCTGCGGCACGCCCGACGAGCTGATCGAGGGGCTCGAGCGGCGCTTCGTCGAGACGGACGGGCCGCGCGACCTGACGCTGGTGTTCGCGGCGGCGCCGGGCGACGGGCAGGACCGCGGCCTCAATCGGCTCGCGCACGTCGGGCTCGTCAAGCGCGCGATCGGCGGCCACTGGTCGCTGGTGCCGAAGCTGTCGGCGCTCGCGGTCGACGACCGGATCGAGGCGTACAACCTGCCGCTCGGCACGATCTCGCACCTGTTCCGCGACATCGCCGCGCATCGCGCCGGCACGCTGACGAAGGTCGGCCTCGGCACGTTCGTCGACCCGCGGCACGGCGGCGGCCGCATCAACGCGAGCACCCGCGAAGAGCTGGTGCGGACGATGGAGATCGACGGCGAGACGTGGCTGTTCTTCAAGACGTTCCCGATCAACGTCGCGCTACTTCGCGGCACGACCGCGGATCGCGCGGGCAACGTCACGATGGAACGCGAGGCGCTGCTCCTCGACGCCCAGGCGGCTGCGATGGCCGCGCACAACGCGAACGGACTTGTGATCGTCCAGGTCGAGCGCATCGCGGCCGACGGCTCGCTCGATCCGCGCCGCGTCGTGATCCCCGGCGTCCTGGTCGACTGCGTGGTGCTCGCCGAGCGCCCGCAGCCGCAGACCTACCGGACGCAATACAACGCGGCGTACTCGGGCGAGCTGCGCTTGCCGCTCGACGCGGTCGCCGCGCCGGCGCTCGACGAGCGGAAGATCGTCGCGCGCCGCTGTTCGTTCGAATTGCCGCTCGGCGGCGTCATCAACCTCGGCATCGGCATGCCGGAGATGGTCGCCGCGGTAGCGGCCGAGGAACGCGTGCTGAGCCATCTGACCCTGACCGCCGAGCCCGGCGTGATCGGCGGCATGCCGCAGGGCGGGCTCGACTTCGGCGCCGCGATCAACACCGACGCGTTGCTGCACCAGAACCAGCAGTTCGACTTCTACGACGGCGGCGGCCTCGACCTCGCGTGCCTCGGCATGGCCGAGGTCGATCGCTTCGGCCACGTCAACGTCAGCCGCTTCGGGCCGCGCCTCGCGGGTGCCGGCGGCTTCATCAACATCAGCCAGAACGCGCGGAGCCTGGTCTTCGCCGGGACGTTCATGGCCGGCGGCCTCGAGGTCGCGATCGAGGACGGCCGCTTGCGGATCGTCACCGAGGGCCGGAAGCGGAAGTTCGTGGACGCGGTCGAGCAGATCACGTTCAACGGCCTGCTCGCGGCCGAACGCGGACAGCCGGTGCTGTACGTGACCGAGCGCTGCGTGTTCCGCCTGACGGCGGAGGGACTCGAGCTCGTCGAGATCGCGCCCGGCATCGACGTCGACCGCGACGTCGTCGCGCACATGGGCTTCGCGCCGATCGTGCGCGATGTGCGATCGATGGACCCGCGGATCTTCTGGCGAAAGCCGATGGGACTCGCGTCGGTCCTGCTCGACCTTCGCCTGTCGGACCGCCTGAGCTACGACGCCGAGCGCAACGTGCTGTTCGCGAACTTCGAGGGCTACGCGGTGCGCAATGCCGAAGACGTCGACAGCGTGCGGCGGGTGTTCGAGGCGCTCTGCGACCGCATCGGCCGGAAGGTCGACTTCGTCGCCAACTGGGACGGCTTCGTGATCGACGACTGGGTCGCGGACGCTTACTTCGACATGGTTGCCGGGTTGCACGCGAAGTACTACGCGTCGGCGACGCGCTACACGACGAGCGCGTTCATGCGGATGAAGCTCGGCTC
>CAXTDA010000267.1:0-2985 GCA_964242935.1 uncultured Burkholderiaceae bacterium
AGCGACTGCAGGTTGTGCTCGAAGCCGCCGTGCGGCTTCATGCATTCGTCGAGCGCGTCCTGTCCTGCATGGCCGAACGGCGTGTGGCCGAGGTCGTGCGCAAGCGAGATGGCTTCGGTCAGGTCCTCGTTCAGCCGGAGGTTGCGCGCGATCGAGCGGGCGATCTGCGCGACCTCGAGCGAATGCGTGAGCCGCGTCCTGAACAGGTCGCCTTCGTGATTGACGAAGACCTGCGTCTTGTATTCGAGGCGTCGAAAGGCGCTCGAATGGATGATGCGGTCGCGGTCGCGCTGAAACTCGCTGCGGGTCGTCGACGCCTCCTCGGGATGCACGCGACCCCGCGACTCGGCGGATCGCGCGGCGTACGGGGCGAGCGTGCGGCCGTCGGCGTCGGTCACGCTCGATCCACGACCGCGGTCGTGGCCGCGATGCCGCTTCCATCCAGCACCGCGTCGAGCGCGGCGTCGTCGACGCGCGAAACGCGCGCGCTGCCGAGCGCATCCAGCAGCACGAAACGGAGGCTGCCCTGCTCGGCCTTCTTGTCGCTCGACATCCACGTCTTCCATTCGCCGATCGACAGGGCGGGCGGCTCGACCGGCAGGCCGGCCGATCGGAGCAGGCCGACCACGCGTTCGACGACGTCGTCGCCGATCAGGCCGAGCCGCGCGGAGAGGCGGGACGCCATCACCATGCCGGCCGAGACCGCCTCGCCGTGCAGCCAGTTGCCGTAGCCGCTCGCGCCTTCGATCGCGTGACCGAAGGTGTGGCCGAAGTTGAGCAGCGCGCGCCGGCCGGCCTCGCGTTCATCGAGCCCGACGACCTCCGCCTTCAGTTCGCACGACCGGCGGATCGCGTGTGCGAGCGTCGCGCGGTCGCGGGCGAGCAGGCGCGGCATCGCGTCCTCGAGCCAGGCGAAGAACGCGGCGTCGAGGCTGGCGCCGTACTTGACGACCTCGGCGAGGCCCGCGGCGAATTCGCGTGGCGGCAGCGAGTCGAGCGTCGCGAGATCGACGACGACCGCGACCGGCTGATGGAACGCGCCGATCATGTTCTTGCCGAGCCGGTGGTTGATGCCGGTCTTGCCGCCGACCGACGAATCGACCTGCGCGAGCAGCGTGGTCGGGACCTGGACGAAGCGGACGCCGCGCTGGTAGGTCGCCGCCGCGAATCCGGTCACGTCGCCGACCACGCCGCCACCGAGTGCGACCACCGTGGCGGAGCGGTCGAGCCGCGCCTCGAGCATCGCGTCGTGGATCGCTTCGAGCATCGCGGCGTTCTTGAACCGCTCGCCGTCGGGGACGACGATCGGCACCACGCGCCGGCCCGCATGACGAAACACCGCGGCGAGCCGGTCGCCGAAACGGGGCGCCAGCGTCTCGTTGGTGACGAGGGCGAGATCGCCGCGCACCCCGCGATCGTCGAACAGCGCGGACCAGAAGCCTTCGTGACCCTCGGGTCCGGCGACCGGTCCGTCGACGATGTGGATCGGATAGCCGCGGTCGCCGAGGGCGACGACCAGCGGCTCCGTGCGATCGCCCGCTTCGGCCATCAGCCCCGTCCCGCGATGGACGGGCGGGCCTCGTCGAGCGCAGCCGGCGTCGCGTGCATCGGCGCGCCCAGGCGGTCGACCAACGTGTCGACGAGGCGCGCGACGCTGGGCTTGCCGGTCTCGACGATCAGGTCGGCCACCTCGCGATAGAGCGGATCGCGGAGCGTCAGCAGTTCCTCGAGGCGCGCCTTCGGGTCCGCGCACGCCAGCAACGGACGACCGCGGTCGTTCCGCGTCCGCAGCCACAGGTCGTGCGCCTTCGCCTGCAGGTAGATCGTGAAGCCGCGCTGCTTCAGGCGCCCGCGCGTCAGCGCCGACAGCACCGCGCCGCCGCCGGTCGCGATCACCAGCCCCTCGCCGGACGACAGCTCGTCGAGCACCTGCTCCTCGCGCCGTCGAAAGCCCGCCTCGCCTTCGACCTCGAAGATCACCGGGATCGTGACCCCGGTCCGCGCCTGGATCTCGTGATCGGCATCGACGAACGTCCGCGCGAGTCGCGCCGCGAGCTGGCGGCCGACCGCACTCTTGCCGGCACCCATCATGCCGACAAGGAAGACGTTGTCGTTGTTCTGGATCACCGGCCGATTCTATGCGTTGCGCCCGCTCGAAAAAAAGCCGCCCGAACGGGGGCGGCCATTTCGCGGATCCGGAGGACCGGTCTCCGCTTCAACGCACGTTCAAGCCATTGACCTGCGTCGGCGTGATGAAGATCAGCAACTCGGTCTTGGTCGTGGCCCGGGACGTGTTGCGGAACAGGTAGCCGAGCACCGGCACGTCGCCGAGCAGCGGAACCTTCGTCACCGAGTTGGTATCGGTCAGCTGGAAGATGCCGCCGAGGACGACGGTCCCGCCGTTGTCGACCAGGACCTTGGTGTTCACGTGCTTCGTGTCGATCGCGGGGCCGGCGGTGGTCGTCACCCCGGGGCTGTCCTTCGTGACGTCCACGTCGAGGATGATGCTGCCTTCCGGCGTGATCTGCGGCGTGACCTCGAGCTTCAGCGCGGCCTTGCGGAACTGGATGCTGGTCGCGCCGCTGCTGGTCGCCACCTGGTACGGGAGCTCGGTCCCCTGCTCGATCAGCGCCTTGACCGAATCGGCGGTGATCACCCGCGGGCTCGACACGATCTTGCCGGTGCCGTCCGCTTCGAGCGCCGACAGTTCGAGGTTGAGGAACTTGGTCGCGGCCTTGTTGAACAGGCTGACCCCGATCGACACCGGATTGAGCCCGTTGATGCCGGCGGCCGGCAGGCTGAAGAACTGCGAGTCGGGGATGAAACCGGTCCCCGCGGTCGGCGTCTGCCCGGTCTGCTCGCCGACGCCGAGGTAGTTGCCGGTGATCCGGTAGCTTCCCTGGCCGGTCTGGCCCGGGACGACGTTGACCGCGTTGTTGTAGCCGAGCTTGACGCCGAGGTTGCGGCTGAACTGGTCGTTCGCCT
>CAXTDA010000267.1:3085-5898 GCA_964242935.1 uncultured Burkholderiaceae bacterium
GCGTTGTTGTAGCCGAGCTTGACGCCGAGGTTGCGGCTGAACTGGTCGTTCGCCTCGACGATGCGCGACTCGATGATGACCTGCCGGCTCGGGACGTCGAGCTTGACGATCACGCCGCGGATCTGTTCGAGCTTCGACGCGGTTTCGAGGATGAAGACCTGGTTGGTCCGCAGGTCCGCCGACGCGGCGCCGCGCTTGGACAGGATGCGGTTCGACGAGCCGCTCGTGGTGTTCGTCCCGCCGGACGCGCCGGTGCCGTTGAGGAAGTCGACCAGGTCCTGCGCCTTCTGGTAGTTGAGCTGGATCGTCTCGCTGCGGAGCGGCTCGAGATCGGCGATCTGCGAACGCGCCTCGAGGTCGAGCTTCTCCTTGGCCGCCAGTTCGTCCTTCGGCGCGACCAGGATCACGTTGCCGTTCTTCCGCATGTCCAGGCCCTTGGCCTGCAGGATGATGTCGAGCGCCTGGTCCCACGGGACGTCCTTCAGGCGCAGCGTCAGGTTGCCGGCGACCGAGTCGCTCGTGATGATATTGAGGTTCGTGAAGTCGGCGATCACCTGCAGCAGCGAGCGGACGTCGACGTTCTGGAAGTTGAGCGACAGCCGCTCGCCCTTGTAGCCGGCACGCGTCGACTGGAACAGCTTGTTCGGGTCTTCCTTGAGCGGCTTGACCTCGACGACCAGCCGGTTGTCGGTCTGGTAGGCGTTGTGTTCCCAGAGGCCGCGCGGCTCGATCACCATCCGCACGTTGTCGCCCTGGATGAACGTGTTGATGGTCTGGACCGGCGTCGCGAAGTCGGTCACGTCGAGGCGGCGGCGCAGGCTGTCGGGCAGGGCGGCCTTGGCGAAGTCGACGACGATCGATTGTCCCTGCGTGCGGATGTCGACGCCGGTCTGGCTGTCGGACAGGTCGATGATGACGCGGCCGGTGCCCTCGGGGCCGCGACGGAAGTCGATGTCGCGGATGGCGTGGACGGCGACCGTCGCAGTGGTCTCGGCGAAGCGGGTGTTCGGCGCGCGCGCGGTCGTCGTGGTGTTCGCGTTCCCGTCGGCCATCTGCGGCGTCAGCGTGACCACGATCGCGTTGCCCTCGATCACCGACGCGAACGAGACGGTGCGCTTCAGGTTCAGGACGAGCCGCGTGCGGTCGCCGGCCTGCACGAGGTTGATCGATCGCAGGTCGCCCTGGTTGGCATCGACGAGATTCTTGCCCGAGTCGTTCGTCGTCCGCAGGAAGTCGAGCGCGATGCGCGCCGGCGAGGCGACGGAGAACGACGCGGGAATCTCCGTCGGCGCGACCTTCATCGCGATCCGCACGACGAGGTTGCCGCCCTGCTGGGTCGTGGTGACGTCCTGGATCGCGTTGTCCTGGGCCGCGGCGACCGCCGGCACGAACAGGGAGGCCAGCGCGAAAGCGAGCGAGGCGAACAGCATCGGGGCGAGGCGCAACCAGGCGAGCGACCGCTCGCGATGACGGCGATGAACGAACTGGGCGGATGCCGGAGCATCGCGCCGATGGGGTTGCTTCATCGCTTGTTCTCCTGCAATTGCAGCATGGTCGCGCGCTCGACCCACTCGCCGGCGGCGTCCTGGACGATTTCCTTCAAGGCCACCTCGTTCTCGTCGATGCGGGTGACGATGCCGAAGTTCTGGCCGATGTAATTGCCGACCTTGATCTGGTAGACGACGCCGTCCGCACGGAGCAGCGCGTAGCGCAGGTTCGGTCGCTGCAGCGTGCCCACCATCGTGATCGTGTCGATCGGATAGGCTTCGAGCGGCTCGCGGCGGCGCGAGAGGTCGGGCGCGAGGCCGTTCGTCGACTTCGCCGAAAGCGCCTTCAGCGCGTTGGCGACCTTGCCCGGATCGAACGGGTCGATCTCGGTCTGGTCGCGATAGAGGAACGGCTCGAACGTCTTCGGCTCGGCGAGCGTCGCGGTGATCGGTCGCATGTCCTTCCGCGTGTCGGCCATCCACTGGCGCAGTTCGTCGTTGGAGCCGCCGCAGCCCGCGAGGATCACGAGCGACGCGGCGACCGGCACGATGTGGCGGGTCGGCTTCATGACTTGGGCGCTGCGGCTTTCGGCGCCTTGCGTTGCGCGGCCACCTCTTCGGCATCGAGGTAGCGGAACGTCTTCGCGACGGCTTCGAGCGTCAGCGGCGTCGTCGCGTTGGGCGGCATCGCGATGCTGAGGTTGTTCAGCGTGACGATCCGCGGCAGGCTCGCGATGTCGCTCGTGAACGCGGCGATGTCGTGATAGTTGCCGGTCAGCCGCACGTTGATCGGCAACTCGGCGTAGTAGTCGCGCACGGTCGCCTGACCCGGCCGGAACAGCTCGAACTGCAGACCCCGCCCGATGCCGGCCTGATTGATGTCCGACAGCAGCGCGTCCATCTCCGACTTGCTCGGCAACTGCTTCTCGAGGCGTGCGACGTACTGCGACGCGAGCTCCTTCTGCTTCTTCAACGGCTCGAGGTTGACCGCCTGCTGCAGCTTGTCGCGGTACTGCGCCTTCAACGCGACCTCTTCCTGCTCGCCGGTCTGCAGTTCGGCAAGCTGGTCGCTCCAGTAGAAATACCAGCCGGCGAGCAGCACCGCCGCGATGATCGCGAGCACCGCCGCGATGCGCGGGGCGATCGGCCACGTCGACACGTCGCGCCAGTTGAGATTGCGGAACTGGTCGGCGTACGCCGACAAATTGGTGGCCATGGTCAGACGCTCAGGGTTTGGCGACGACGGCCGTGGTCGCCGGCGCGGCGGGCGCGCCCCCCCGCCGCGGCCCGCCCGGCGCCGTCGCCACGCGCGGGCGAGTGATGGTG
>CAXTDA010000268.1:0-5892 GCA_964242935.1 uncultured Burkholderiaceae bacterium
CCGACGCCGCCCATCTGGAACATCAGCCACTCGAGCGTCTCGTAGCGGCCGCGCAGATCGGCCGGCAGGAAGCGCCCGGTCTTGGCCGCGAGGTACAGCAGGATCGCGCCCGACTCGAAGAGCGAGATCGGCTTCCCGTCCGGACCGTCGGAGTCGACGATGGCCGGAATCTTGTTGTTCGGGCTGATCGCCAGGAAGTCCGGCTTGAACTGGTCGCCGGCGCCGATGTCCACCGCGTGGACCGTGTACGGCAGCCCGCACTCCTCGAGCATGACGTGGACCTTGTGGCCGTTCGGCGTGGCCCAGCTGTAGACGTCGATCATCGGTCGTCGTTTCGGTCGGAGTGAAAGGGCGTCAGCCGCCGCCGAGCTTCTGCGCGTAGGTCCAGCCGAGCTCGGCCATGAAGCGCGCCCGCGCACCGGCGGCCGCAGCCTGCGCGCTCGCGGCGGTGCCGTCGACGACGCGCTTCATGATGCCCTGCAGGATGCCGGCGATGCGGAACATGTTGTACGCGAGGTAGAAGTCGACGTCGGCGATGCCGCTCCGGCCGGTCGCGTCGCAGTACATCCGGACGTACTCCGCCTGCGTCGGGATGCCGAGCGCCGGCAGGTCGACGCCGGCGAGGCCGCGGAAGCCGTCGGGCCGGATGTGCCAGCTCATCAGGTGGTACGAGAAGTCCGCAAGCGGATGGCCGATCGTCGACAGCTCCCAGTCGAGGATCGCGAGGATGCGCGGCTCGGTCGGATGGAAGATCAGGTTGTCGAGGCGATAGTCGCCGTGGACGATCGCCGGCCGGTCGACTTCGGCGCCGTCGTCGGCGGGGATGTGCGCCGGGAGCCATTCGATCAGCCGGTCCATCGCTTCGATGTGCTCGGTCTCGGATGCCTTGTACTGCTTGCTCCAGCGGCCGATCTGGCGCGCGAAGTAGTTGCCCGGCTTGCCGAAGTCCTCGAGGCCGATCGCACGATGGTCGACCTGATGCAGGGCCGCGATCACGCGGTTCATCTCGGCATAGATCGCGGTCCGCTCGCCGTTCGTCATGCCGGGCAGGCTCTGGTCCCACAGCACGCGGCCGTCGACGAAGTCCATCACGTAGAACGCGCGGCCGATCACCGACTCGTCCTCGCAGAGCGCGTGCATGCGCGCGACCGGCACGCCGGTGTCGGCGAGCGCGTCCATCACGCGGTATTCGCGCTCGATCGCGTGCGCGGACTGGAGCAGCTTCGCGGCCGGGCCGGGCTTCGCGCGCATCACGTAGGCGCGCGACGGCGTGATCAGCTTGAACGTCGGATTCGACTGGCCGCCCTTGAACTGCTCGACGGTCAGCGGTCCGGCGAAGCCGTCGACGTGCGTTGCGAGATAGGCCTCGAGCGCTGCGACGTCGAACTTCTGCCGGTCGGCGACCGGCTGGGTCCCGATGAATTCCTCGTACATGGTCTCTCGTTGATTCCTAGCGGACCGCGGTGCGGAACTTGAGGTACTGCCCGTACAGGACCTCCATCGTCGTCTCGCGCTCGCCCGGCTGCAGCAGGTCGGTCGGCGCGTAGTTCGTCATCCGCACGACCCAGTCGGCCGGGTCGGCGCCGACGTCGAGCGCGTTGATGCAGCCGGGCGCCTGCGACAGGTTGCCGAGGAAGTAGCGCTGGCCGGTCAGCGCGTACGAGACGATCGCCCGGTTGACGCCGCCGTGGAGGACCAGCAGGACCGTCTCCCAGCCGTCGTCGGCGCGCAGCCGCTCGATCGCCGGCAGCACGCGGTCGAGCAGCTCGCCGATCGACTCGCCGCCGAGGAAGCGGCGGTGCTCGGCGACCATGCCCTCGAAGGCGCCGACGAACGCGTCGCGGAGCGTCTCGTCGGGGATCGCCGACAACCGCCCGCCGCGGATCTCCTCCAGGTCGGGCCAGAACTCGATCTCGATGTCCTGCTTCGTCTCGGCGAGCACGCGGGTCGCCGTCTCGACCGTGCGCGGCAGGCCGCTCGAGATCACGCGATCGAAGGACAGGCCGAGCTGCGCGAACACGACCCCGGCGGCACTCGCCTGCAGGCGTCCGGTCTCGTTCAACGGGACCGACTCGGGCAGGTACGGCTTGCCGCTGTCGTCGAAGTACGTGACGCTGCCGTGCCGCATCAGGAAGATGCGGCGCCTGCGCGACGGCGAGGAGAGGGGGTCGCCGTCGTTCATGGTCGGGCGAAGCGCGCGGGACGCTTCTCGAGGAACGCGCCGATCGCCTCGCCGCCGTCCGGGTGGTGCAGGCATGCGACGAACGAGTCGCGCTCGCTCGTCAGCTGTTCGTCGAGCGATGCGTCGGTCGCCCGGCCGATCAGCCCCTTGATGCGGGCGACGGCATGCGGCGACAGCGCCGCGATGCGGCCGGCGTGGACGAGCGCCGCGTCGAGCGCCTGCCCGTCGTCGACCAGCGAGTTGACGACGCCGAGCGCGTGCAGCCGCGCCGCGGTCCAGGCGCCGCCTTCCATCATCAGCTCGGCCGCGGCCTGGCGCGGCAGCGCACGCGTCGCGAACCACGAGCCGCCGCCGTCGGGCGACAGGCCGACCTTCACGTACGCCATCACGAACTTGGCGCCTTGCCCGGCGGCGATCAGGTCGCACGCGAGCGCGAGCCCCATGCCGGCACCGGCCGCGGCCCCCACGACGGCCGCGATGACGGGCCGCGTGCAGCCGGTGATCGCGCGCGTCATGCGGTTGAGCGCGTCGATCGAGTCGGCCTGCACCTCCGGCGGCCTGGCGCGGTTCTCGAGCAGCCGGTTCAGGTTGCCGCCCGCGCAGAACGTGCCGTCGGCGCCGGTCAGCACGACGGCGCGGATCGACGCGTCGCGTTCGACCTCGGCGAAGGCGGCCATCGCGGGCTCGTAGATCTCGGGACCGAGCGCGTTCCGGAAGCCCGGGTTCGAGAACGTCAGCACCAGCGTGGCGCCGCGCCGGTCGATCAGCAGCTGGCCGGGCATCGGCGTCCCTTCGAGAACAATGGAATCGTGCTCACCGCTCGCTCGTCGTGAGCGGCACGCCGAGCAGCGCCCGGCGCGTCAGCCACGGCGACGGGCGATAGCGCGGGTCGCCGTAGAACTCCTGCATGTTGCGGAGGATCGTCAGCAGCTTCATTGGCCCGAGCGCGTCGCCCATCGTGAGCGGTCCGCTCGGGTAATTGAGGCCGAGGCGCACCGCGAGATCGATGTCCGCCGGTGTTGCAATCTTCTGCTGCGCGATGTCGCACGCGATGTTGACGATCGTGGCCAGGATGCGTTGCGCGACGAATCCCGGCGAGTCGCCGATCACCGTGACGGCGACGCCATCGGACGCGAACAGGCCGTGCGCCTCGTCGCGGACGACGGGCAGCGTCACCGGGGTCGTCATCAGCGTCCGCCGGAGCGCGAGCGGCACCAGCGTGTCGATGCCGACGGTCCGCTCGGGGTCGAGGCCTTCCTCGACCGCGCAGGTCGTCGCATCCGAACCCATCGGCGTGACGACGATCAGCGCGTCCTCGGACGGCACCGGCGCGGTCTCGACCGTCGCGCCCATCTTCTCGAGCAGCCAGGTCAGCTCGCCCTGCGCGTCGGCCCGCGCGCGGCTGATCCACACCGAGCCCGGCAACGAGGCCGGCGGACGCGGCTCGACGATCGGCGGCGCGTCGTCGCCGTACGGATAGAAGCCGCCGCCGCTCTTCCGGCCGAGGCGTCCGCCGGCCAGGCGCTGCGCGGTGATCACCGACGGGCGGAAGCGCGGCTCGTCGTAGTACTGCCGGTAGATCGCCTCCATCACCGGATGCGAGACGTCGAGCGCCGTCAGGTCCATCAGCTCGAACGGTCCGAGCCGGAAGCCGGCGGCCTCGCGCATCACGCGGTCGACGTCGACGAAGTCGCAGATCCCTTCGCCGACGATGCGGAGCGCCTCGGTGCCGTAGCCGCGGCCCGCGTGATTGACGATGAAGCCCGGCGTGTCCTTGGCGCGGACCGGCGTGTGGCCGAAGCGGCGCGTCAACGCCATCAACGCGTCGCCGACCGCCGGGTCCGTCCCGAGGCCGTCGATCACCTCCGCGACCTTCATCAACGGCACCGGGTTGAAGAAGTGCCAGCCGGCGACCCGGCCCGGATGCGCGCATTGCGCGGCGATCGACGTCACCGACAGCGACGACGTGTTCGACGCCAGCACCGCGTCGGCCGCGACGATGCCCTCGAGCCGCTTGAACAGCGCGCGCTTCGCATCGAGGTTCTCGACGATCGCCTCGACGACGAGGCGGCAGTCCGCGAACCGTTCGAGCGCGGGCGCCGCGGCGAGCCGGTCCATCGTCGCGTCGCCGGCCGGCAGCTTGCCCTTGTCGCCCTGCTTTCCGAGCACGCCTGCGGTCGACGCGATGGCCGCGTCGACCGCGGCGGCGTTCGCGTCGTGGATCGCGACGCGGCAACCGCATTGCGCGAGCACCTGCGCGATGCCGCGGCCCATGGCCCCGGCGCCGACGACGCCGACGGGTAGATCGGGGAGCTTCGGATCGAACGGCATACTGTCGAGGATGGTCGGGCGAATGCGTGGCTGCGGCGGCGAGGCGGAATGGTACTGCACGCCATGCGCGCCATCGCCGTCCCCGCCCCCCTTCATCGATCCGATCGACCAGACGACACATGATCCGAGACCCCGAAACGCATCGACTGATGCTGGACACCGTCACCCGCTTCGTCCGTGAGCGGCTGATCCCCGCGGAGAACGAGGTCGCCGAGAGCGATGCGATCCCGCACGACATCGTCGACGCGATGCGCGAGATCGGCCTCTTCGGCCTGACGGTCCCCGAGGAATACGGCGGCTTCGGCCTGACGATGGAGGAAGAGGTCGACGTCACGTTCGAGCTGACCCGCGCGTCGCCCGCGTTCCGGTCGATCATGGGCACGAACAACGGCATCGGCTCGCAGGGCATCGTGATCGACGGCACGCCCGAGCAGAAGGCGCGCTGGCTGCCGCGCCTCGCGTCCGGCGAGCTGATCGGCTCGTTCGCGCTGACGGAGCCCGGCGCCGGATCGGATGCGGCGTCGCTGACGACGACCGCAGTCCGCGACGGCGACCACTACGTCGTCAACGGCACGAAGCGCTATATCACCAACGCCCCGGAAGCCGGCATCTTCACGCTGATGGCGCGCACCGACGCCGCGCAGCGCGGGTCGGGCGGCGTCTCGGCCTTCATCGTCGAAGCCGGTTCGCCGGGGATCGCGGTCGGCAAGCCCGACCGGAAGATGGGGCAGCGCGGCGCCCACACGGCCGACGTGATCTTCGAGAACTGCCGTGTTCCGGCCGAGAACCTGATCGGCGGCAAGGAGGGCATGGGGTTCAAGACGGCGATGAAGGTGCTCGACAAGGGGCGCCTGACGATCGGCGCGGCGTGCGTCGGGTCGGCGTCGCGGATGCTCGACGACACGATCCTCTACACGCTCGAACGGAAGCAGTTCGGCGAGGCGCTCGCACAGTTCCAGCTGATCCAGGCGATGCTGGCCGACAGCCAGGCCGAGCTCTACGCCGCGCGATCGATGATCGTCGACGCGGCCCGGCGGCGCGACGACGGCCAGGACGTCAGCGTCCACGCGTCGTGCTGCAAGCTGTTCGCCTCCGAGATGTGCGGCCGCGTCGCCGACCGCTGCGTGCAGGCGCACGGCGGCGCGGGCTACATCAGCGACTACGCGATCGAGCGCTTCTACCGCGACGTGCGGCTGTTCCGCATCTTCGAGGGGACGACGCAGATCCAGCAGATCATCATCGGCCGCGCCCTGGCGAAGCAGGGCGCGGCGATCCGCTACTGACCGCACCCGCCGGCGCGTTCGGCGCCTCGTTTCCCGCGCTGCGTTGCTGGCGCGGAACGGTCCCCTGTGCAGTCCGGCCCCTTTCCGGCAGAATCC
>CAXTDA010000269.1:0-5889 GCA_964242935.1 uncultured Burkholderiaceae bacterium
TGACGCGCCCGTTGGCCGCGAACCCGGTCGCGACGCGGGCGCCGCCGACCGGGGGGACGAGCAGAGATCCTGCGAGACATCCTGCGACCAATGCTTTCATGGAGTTCTCCGTGGAATCGCCGACGCCGGCGCGCTTCCACAACGCGCGACACGCGGGTGCGGCTGACGCGGCGGCAAGGCGGCGACAGCGCCGCTTTGTTACGGCCGCCGGTTAGGGCCGCCGTCTTACGGCATTTGCGGCTTCCGCCCGAAAGGCCGGTGCATCGGAAGAGCCGATCCTGCGGCACTGTCTTCCCTCGGGTCCCCTGTGTTCGCCTTTTTCTCCAACAAGCTCGGCTGTCTCGGTTCGATCGCCGTCTCGATCGTCGGCACCCTCGTCCTCCTCTTCCTGCTACGCATCCTGTGACGGCGACGCGCCGCCATGCGCCCCGCTCGCCGGCGCCCGACCAGCGCGCGCTGCGGCTCGCCCAGGTCCGCAACCTGAAGATGGCGCGGTCAGCGCACGCCTACGTGCGCGGCAGCACGCTGAAGTTCTACGAATGGCTCGATGCGAGCGACGCGAGGATCCCGCACGGCCCCGCGATATGGATCTGCGGGGATTGCCACATGGGCAACATCGGTCCGCTCGCCGATGCGAAGGGCCGGGTCGCGCTGCAAGTCCGGGATCTCGATCAGACCGTGATCGGCAACCCGGCGCACGACCTGATCCGGCTCGCGTTGTCGCTCGCGTCGGCCGCCCGCGGTTCGGACCTGTCGGGCATGGCGACGGTACGCATCCTCGAAAGCATGATGCTCGGCTACGAGGCCGCGCTCGACGGTTCGTACACGGACGGCAGGCCCGAGCACATCGAGTCGCGAACCGTCCGGCAATTGATCCGTGAGTCGCTTCGGCGGCGCTGGCACGATCTCGCCCACGAGCGGCTCGAGTCGATCCGACCGACGATTCCGCTCGGCAAGCGCTTCTGGGTCATCGGCGCCGACGAGCGGGCCGCGATCGACGCGATGTTCGAGGAACGGGAGCTCCACGCGTTGATCGGCAGCCTTCAGGGCGACGCGCGAGCCGAGGTCGAGGTGGTCGATGCCGCTTACTGGATGAAGGGTTGCAGTTCGCTCGGCCGTCTCCGGTATGCCGTGATGCTGAAGGTCGGCAAGGGCCGTTCGGCATCGCTGTGCCTGGTCGACATCAAGGAAGGCGTCGCGGCCGCCGCGCCCCGCGCGCCGGATGCCGACATGCCGCGCGACAACGCGGCCCGCGTCGTGGCCGGCGCAAAGGCGCTGGCGCCCCATCTCGGGCAGCGGATGATGGCTTGTCGCCTGCTCGGCAAGGGCGTCGTCCTTCGCGAGCTGATGCCGCAGGACCTGAAGCTCGAGGTCGGCAAGATGGACGAGCACGAGGCGCTGCTGCTCGCAGGCCATCTCGCCAACGTCGTCGGGCGCGCGCACGGACGGCAGATGGACGACGCGTCGCGAGCGGCGTGGCGAAGCGAGTTGACGAAGTCGCGCACGTCGACGCTCGATGCGCCCTCGTGGTTGTGGCGCGGCGTCGTCGAGCTGCTGTCGATCCACGAGGCCGCGTATCTCGAGCATTGCCGCCGTCACGCGCTGCTCGAGGCAGCTTGATCGGACGACCGTCCGTGGACGCGCTGCTGATAACATCGCTTCCCCGCTTCGAAGACGGAACCGCATCGGCGATGACCTCGACGCCGCAACGAACGACGGGCCGTCGTGACGCGCCGGCCAGGGTCCGCCTGCTCGCGGCGTTCGTGCTTTGTATCGGCGTCACCGCGGCCGAGGCGGCCCGGACGTTCCCCGAGACCAGCCGTCAGGTGAAGATCACGCAGGCGGCCGACGACGCGATCGTCGCCGACGGGGCGCGGCTGCATCTCGCGCCCGGCGTGGTGATCTTCACGCCGAGCAACGCGACGCTGGTGCGCGGTGCGCTGCCGACCGGCGTCATCGCCCGCGTGCAGCTCGACATGAACGGCGACGTACGCCGCATCTGGCTGCTCGCGGACGACGAGATCCTGGTCCGTCCATGGTGGCAGTTCTGGAAGACCGAGCAACCGCAGACCCGATGAAGAAGCTGTACATCAAGACGTTCGGTTGCCAGATGAACGAGTACGACTCGGACAAGATGGCCGACGTGCTCGCCCAGGCATCGCTCGACCAGGGCGACACGATGGTCCGGACCGAGCGGCCCGAGGACGCGGACGTCATCCTCTTCAACACCTGCTCGGTCCGCGAGAAGGCGCAGGAGAAGGTGTTCTCGGACCTCGGCCGCGTGAAGGCGCTGAAGGCGGCGCGGCCCGGTCTCGTGATCGGCGTCGGTGGCTGCGTCGCGAGCCAGGAGGGCGCGGCGATCGCGAAGCGGGCACCGTACGTCGACGTGGTCTTCGGGCCGCAGACGCTCCACCGACTGCCGGCGCTGATCGCGGCGCGCCGCGCCACTGGCCGGCCGCAGGTCGACATCAGCTTCCCGGAGATCGAGAAGTTCGATCATCTGCCGCCGGCCACCGTCGACGGCGCGACCGCGTTCGTCTCGATCATGGAAGGCTGCTCGAAGTACTGCAGCTTCTGCGTCGTGCCGTACACGCGCGGCGAGGAGGTCTCGCGCGGCTTCGACGACGTGCTGGTTGAGGTCGCGGGACTCGCGGCGCAGGGCGTCCGCGAAGTCACGCTGCTCGGCCAGAACGTCAACGCGTACGCGGCACCGATGCCCGACGCCGCGGATCTCGACGACCGCGCGGACTTCGCGACGCTGCTCGAATACGTGAGCGAGATCCCCGGCATCGAGCGCATCCGCTACACGACGTCGCATCCGAAGGAATTCACGCAGCGGCTGGTCGACGCGCATGCACGGCTGCCGAAGCTGGTCTCGCATCTGCACCTGCCGGTGCAGTCGGGGTCGGACCGCGTGCTGATGGCGATGAAGCGCGGGTACACGGTGCTCGAATACAAGTCGATCGTCCGGCGTCTGAAGGCCGTGCGACCGGACCTCTGCCTGTCGACCGACATCATCGTCGGCTTCCCGGGCGAGACCGATGCGGACTTCGACCAGACGATGAAGCTGATCGACGACGTCGGGTTCGATGCGTCGTATTCGTTCGTATACAGCGCGCGGCCCGGCACGCCGGCGGCGAGCCTGCCCGACGCGGTCGCACCGGAGACCAAGCTCGCGCGGCTGCAGCGCGTTCAATCGACGATCGACGCCAACGCGAGCCGCATCAGCGCCGCGATGGTCGGCTCGCGGCAGCGCGTGCTGGTCGAAGGCGCGGCGCGCCGGAACGCGGACGAGCGGATGGGGCGCACCGACAACAACCGCGTCGTCAACTTCGCCGGACCCGCGCCGGTCGGCGCGCTGATCGACGTCGACATCACCGCGGCCGGCGCGCACACGTTGCGCGGCGAGCGGGTGCCGGAGCGGGTCGCGGCATGACGACCGGCACCGGGCGCGCGCGGCGCCACGACGCGTCGCGTTGAAGGTCACCGCCATCGACTACCTCGCCGACCTCGACAACGGCCGCCTCGCGAACCTGTGCGGGGTGCTCGACGAGAACCTGCGGCAGATCGAGTCGGCCTTCGACGTCTCGATCAAGCGGCGCGGCGCGCGCTTCACGATCGGCGGCGGCGCCCAAGGCAAGGGCCGCGAACAGGCGCGGGGTGCCCTGGAATACTTTTCGACGCTGAGCGGGCAGCCGCTCTCGCTCCAGGACGTGCAGCTCGGCCTCGTCGAGCTGAAGAAGAACCCGCGCGCGACGTCGGCCGCCAACGATGCGGACGAGTCGGACGGCGTCGCGGGCGGCGCCGGCCTTCGCACGCGGCGCGCCGACCTGCACGGCCGCACGCCGAACCAGCGGTCGTACCTGAAGACGATCGCCGCGCACGACATCACGTTCGGCATCGGGCCGGCCGGGACCGGCAAGACCTATCTCGCGGTCGCGGCCGCGGTCGATGCGCTCGAACGCGACGTCGTCCAGCGCATCGTGCTGACGCGTCCCGCGGTCGAGGCCGGCGAGCGACTCGGCTTCCTGCCCGGCGACCTCGCGCAGAAGATCGACCCGTACCTGCGGCCGTTGTACGACGCGCTCTACGACCTGCTCGGCTTCGACCGCACGCAGAAGCTGTTCGAGAAGCAGGCGATCGAGATCGCGCCGCTCGCCTACATGCGCGGTCGCACGCTGAACAACGCGTTCATCATCCTCGACGAGGCGCAGAACACGACGCCCGAACAGATCAAGATGTTCCTCACGCGGATCGGCTTCGCGAGCCGCGCCGTGATCACCGGCGACACGACACAGGTCGATCTGCCGCGTCACCAGAAGAGCGGGCTCGTCGAGGCGCGGCTGGTGCTCGCGAAGGTGCGCGGCATCGGCTTCACGCATTTCACGAGCGCGGACGTCGTACGGCATCCGCTGGTCGCGCGGATCGTCGACGCGTACGAAGCGCACTACGGCAAGCCGCAGCCGTCGACGTGACGCGCGCTGGCGCCGCATTGCACCTGTCGGTCCAGTACGCGAGCGTCTCGCCCGCACCGCGCCGCGACCGGGTCCGTCGCTGGGTGCGCGCCGCGCTCCGCGCGATCGACCGTCCCGCGGCCACGCTGACGATCCGCTTCGTCGACGAACCCGAAGGCCGTGCCCTCAACCACCGGTATCGTGGCCGCGACTACGCGACCAACGTGCTGACGTTCGCGTATCCCGGCCCATCCGGTGCCGAGGGCGACATCGTGATCTGCCTGCCGGTCGTCGAGGCCGAGGCCCATGCGCAGGAGAAGCCTGTCGAGCAGCACTGCGCGCATCTGGTCGTCCACGGCACGCTGCACGCGTGCGGATACGACCACGAGGACGCGGACGAGGCCGACGCGATGGAAGCGCTCGAGCGCACCGTGCTGGCCGGCTTCGGCATCGTCGATCCGTACGGGGTATCCGAATAACACGCGCGGTCGACCGCAATCCTGCGACCCTTCGGTCGGCGAGCGAGCCGGATGCCGGCAGGTTGCTCGGTCGGCGGTCTTGCTGCGGGCGGCCACGATGCAGGTCGCGAGCATCGCGACGAGCACGAACGTCGTCGCCGATGTGCGCATCTCGTGTCGAATCGCGACAATGCGTCGCTCGTCATGGTCCGGTCGAGACCGCGTGGTCCAACGCGATCAGGTAGTCGTCCACGAGCTTCTGCGTGCTCAACGTGCCGGAGATCTTCGGAGGCGGCGTCACCTTGGCGATCACCGTGCCACGGCCACCGGCAGGCAGGGTGACTTCGAGCTTGAACGAGTCGTTGCGGGTACCGCGGAACGCGACGCGCGTGTCCTGTTCGGCGAACAGGTACCCGGTCTCGGGCGATATCGTCTTCGGCGTCCATCCTGACGAGGTCGCGGCGGCGATCGCCGCTTTCATCGCGGCATTGGTGGAATCGGCGGTCAGCGTCTTCGAAGCCGATGCCGGCTGGATGTAGATGGAGTCGGGCAGCATCGCGCCGACCATCTCGCCGCAGCCGGCAAGTGCGCAGCACGATGCGAGCGCGGCGATCAGGAGGATCCGGAAGGTCATGTCGGTCTCCGACGCGGATCAACGGGGCGCCCGCATCAACCGCGCGTTGTAGTCGTTGACGGCGACGATGCCCCAGACGAAGGCCGTGATCCACATCACCGGCAGTGCGGCGAAGATCGCCATCGGTCCCAGCGAATGGGTCTGCGACAGCAACGCGACGACGACGACGAACACGAGCGGGATGCCGAACAAGACGATCAGTCCGCCCTTGACCGACGCGTAGAACAGCCCGATCGGACCGAAAAGGAACGTGAGCAGGATCGCGATGCCGACACTCTTCGAGGGGGTGACGACGAGATGGGTCGGGGCGGTGGGGGCGTAGCTCTCGTGGGGCATGGTGGTC
>CAXTDA010000270.1:0-5851 GCA_964242935.1 uncultured Burkholderiaceae bacterium
CGCTCGACGAATGCATGAAGCCGCACGGCGGCTTCGAGCACAACCTGCAGTCGCTCCGCGTCGTCGACGTGCTCGAGGAGCGTTACGGCGGGTTCGACGGACTCAATCTGTGCTTCGAGACGCGCGAAGGGATCCTGAAGCATTGCTCGATCGAGAATGCAAAGACGTTGGGCGAGGTAGGGTTGCGGTTCATCGAGCGCAAGCAGCCGTCGCTGGAGGCGCAGCTAGCGAACCTCGCCGACGAGATCGCGTACAACAATCACGATATCGACGACGGGCTGCGATCGGGGTTGTTGACGATCGAGCAGATGATGGAGATCGCGATTTTCGCGCGGCATGCACGAACGGTCAGCGGCGTCTATAACGCTCTGGCACCGCGCCGACTGGTCCTCGAGACCGTTCGCCGGATGATCAACGAATTGATCACGGACGTCACCGAGACGACGGAGAGAAATATTCTGGCTAGTGCGCCGCAGTGCCCGGCGGATGTGAGGGCCGCTCCGACACTAATCGCCTTTAGTCCGTTGATCCGCGAAGAGGCGGTCCAGTTAAAGCGCTTCCTGCGCAAGGAGCTCTACTATCACTTCCGCGTTCAACGGATGGCGAGCAAGGCGAAACGGATCGTCACGGAGTTGTTCCAAGCGTTCATCGGCAATCCTGACCTGTTGCCCGCCGAACATGGCCGACGGCTCCACGATATCGGCCCACGCGCAATCGCGGATTACGTGGCCGGTATGACCGATCGCTACGCCATTCGCGAACACCAAAGGCTGTTTGAGATCGGCGCACCGTGAGAAGGGGCCTTCCGGTCAGTCCGTGATGGTAATGCGGGTCGCGGTCACGGTACCGCTCGGCGCCGTTACGGTGACGGTCAGTACGCCGCTCCCTACCGGATTCGTGCAGACCAGGGTGGTCGAGTCTTGGGCGGCATCGCTGATGAGCGTCGCCAAGAAGTTCTGTGTCGTGCTGGGATTACCGACGACGGGCGTATTGTCATCGCTCACCGTGTAGACCGTCGGCGTACTGACGATCGAGCCGTTCGAAGTCGAGAGCGCAATCGTAGTTCCGGGCGCCATCGCGTTGCCGTTGAGGTCGGCCACCTGAAAGGTGAAGCTCTGCGACGTTGCGGAGTACGGCGATCCATTGACGCAGTGATTCAGGGCGACGACATTCGGCAACCCAATGAACTGTGCGTTGCTGGTTGACAGCACGATAGTGAAAAGCTGACGCACGTTGAGAGTGACCGGCGCTGTGCTGCCCGACGTGCGCAGGACGCCGTTGAACAGACCGTCGCCTCCATCGTACGAACCGTTGTTGTTGAAGTCGACGAACTCTTCGGTGGGGTCGCGCAGCCGGTTGCCATTGACGTCGATGAATGCTTCCGGCAAGTCGGTGAAAGGTTCACCCAAGTCGTAGAGCCCGTTGCCATTGAGGTCGATGAAGCTTTCCTCGCCGATCGCGGTGGCCAGAAGCACGAGGCGACCATTGGCAGGGCGCGCCCCTGCACTGCCGAAGGTGGCACTGCAGCGTCCTGCTGAAGTGAAGCAGGAAGGGGCGATCGAGCCGACCCCCCCCGCGGTCCGAAACGAGACGGCCGTGTTGTCGGGTACGTAATTGCCGTAGCGATCGGATAGCGTGGCGCTGAATACCGAGGTGACGTTATCGATCGTGAATGCTTCGATATTCTTGCGAGCAGCCGCCAGCGAGAAGCCGTTCTGATGCGGCAAGGCGGTGGATACGACCAATTGGCTCGACACAGCATTGATGTTGGTGTTGCTGTTGAGAACCGCGCGGACGCGGACCGGCGTTGCCGTCGTCCCGGCTTGCAGAATGGCGCTGACGGTTCCGTCCGCGCCGCTGGTGCCGCTGCTCGAGGCGAGAGCCAGGCCTCCCGCCATCGAGGTCAACGAGAAGGTAACGGCCTGATTTGCCAGCGCGTTGCCGTTCGAATCGCGGACCGTAAACACTACGGCCGAGTTCTCTTGTCCGCCCGTACCGCGGATCGCAATCGTGGTCGGTGTCGCCGACGTGAACGAGATCGACGCTGCGGTCGACGTGACCGGCGTCGTTGAGACCGTGTAGCCGACGGGGCTGCTCGACACTGTGACTCCGCTGACCGTCGCGGACGCGGTCACGGTATCCGCGCCGATCGCCGTCCCCGCGTTGAGCGAGATGGTTGCGACGCCCGACGCATTGGTCAGCGCCGTCCCTCCGCTGGGGAAGAAAGTTCCATACCCGGAGCCTTGCGTCGTAAAAGTGACGACGATATTGGGCAAACCAGCTCCGGATGCATCGACGATTGTTGCTGTCAGCGTTGCGGGCGAACTTGAGGAAATCGAGGGGCTGCTGGTGGTTAACGACAGGCGGGCGACGGACGCGACGCCCGATACCGTAAAGCCTAGGGGAGCGCTCGCTACCGACACGTTCGAAACCGTCGCGGTCGCCGTCACGGTGTCCGCACCAAACTGCGTGCCGGCGAGAAGGGAAATGCGCGCGACCCCCGTTGCATCGGTGAGAGCGGTCCCGCCCGATGGTGAAAAGACGCCGAACCCCGTTCCCTGCGTCACGAAGCGGACCAACGTTCCGACGACTAGGGCACCGCTGCTGTCGCGCACCGTCGCGGAGAGTGTCGCAGGGCTCGTCGAAGCGACGGTGCTGTTCGTGGAGGTCAATGTGACTCTCGCAGCACTCGTGGTGCCGGTCGAGGTGTATCCAAAGCTGTTGCTTGTCACGGTCGCCCCATTGACGCTCGCCGTCGCTACAACGGCGTCCGCGCCTGACTGGGTACCCGGATTGAGCGTGATGCTGGCGATGCCATTGGCGTCGGTCAGGGCAGTCGCGCCGGTGGGGAAGAATGTGCCGAAGTTCGTTGCCTGCGTCGCGAAAGTGACCACTACGCCCGACAGTGGGCTACCTGAAGCGCTCTTCAAGGTCGCACTGAGCAGCGCCGGTGTCGTGGCAGAGACCGCGTTCGTCGATCCCGAAAGCACCAACGTCGGCGTGGTCGCGACGGGTGTGGTGGTGGTCACGCCACTGCTGCTCGATGAACCCGAACCTCCTCCGCCACATGCACCAAGCAGCACGAGCAACGTCAAGGCGAAGAGATTGGAGATCGCGCGCGACGAAATGATTTTCAACGTTTGCTCCCGCAGCTGATCGGGTGACGAGTCAATGGTGATCGCCGCGCCGATAATGGCGTGATGGATTTATCAGCGCGACAAAATTTGTGTCAAATTAAGCGCTTGCCGCGCGTAATTAGAGCCCAGCTTCCGGTGTGTGGCAACGAAGACACCGGCTTTTCTGCCGGGTGTTGCGGGCAAGCGTCGGGGAGCGGGCAGTAATCCCTAGCCGCCGCGCGGACCGGCCTTTTAGACTCGTCGACGTGCGCGCGTCCCGCCCGCACTCGATCTTGCGAGCACCTGTCGAGTCGTTGTCCCTTGGCCCGCCTTCCCCGCCTCTACGCGCCCGGCGTCGTCCAGCACGTCGTCCAGCGCCCCGTCGACGCTCGCGTGCTGTTCGACGATGCCGCCGACTACCGTTTCTTCGTCGACCTGCTGAGCGACGCGGTGCGCGAACTCGACGTCGCGCTCCACGCCTACGTGCTGATGCCGGGCCAGATGCGCTTCCTGCTCACGCCGCCGGATGACGGCGCCCTGCCGCGCCTCGTGCAGGCGCTCGGCCGTCGCTACGTGCCTTACCTGAACCGGAGACTCGCGCGGAGCGGCCCGCTCTGGGACCGCCGCTACCGCTCGACGCTGGTCGATGCGGACGCGCTGCTGCTCGCGTCGATGCAGCGGATCGAGACGCTGCCGGTCGCCGAAGGACTGGTTGGCGAGCCGGCGGCCTGGCCGTGGTCGAGCTACGCGCATCACGCCGGATTCGAACAGCAGTCGGTCGTGAGCGATCACCGCGGATACTGGGCGCTGAGCGATACGCCGTTCGAGCGGCAGGCGATTTACCGCGCCGCGCTGGCGGCACCGCTCGGCATCGACGCCGCGGCACGCATCGACGACGCGGTCGACCGCGGTTGGGCGCTCGGGAGCCCCGCGTTCGCAGAGGGACTGGACGGCATCGCGAATCGGCGTACCGCGCCGCTCATTCGCGGGCGAAAACGAAGGTAGTTGTTCTGGCCCCAATTCGGCAGACGTCGAATTTCTCGCCGGAGGAAATGGGGTACGACCCTAAATTTCGCGATTGTGCAACGTGCTGCGGCGCATTAAAGTCGGCCTTCCTCCCCAACGAGTCATTCAAATGACCATCGCATCGTCCTCGGCCGCGCTGCCCGACCTCGACGCCCTGCGCGCCGATGCCGAGCGGAACGGCCTTTACCGTCCGTCGTTCGAGCACGACGCCTGCGGCGTCGGCTTCGTCGCCCACATCCGCGGCCACAAGAGCCATTCGATCGTCGAGCAGGGTCTGCTGATCCTGAAGAACCTCGACCATCGCGGCGCGGTCGGTGCGGATCCGTTGATGGGCGACGGGGCCGGGGTGCTGATCCAGATTCCCGACGCGGTGTTTCGCGAGGAGATGGGCAGGCAGGGCGTGACGCTGCCGCCGGTCGGCGAATACGGCGTCGGCATGATCTTCCTGCCGAAGGAGCACGCGTCTCGCATGGCCTGCGAGCAGGAGCTCGAGCGCGCGGTGCGTGCGTCGGGCCAGATCCTGCTCGGCTGGCGCGACGTGCCGATCGACCGCGAGATGCCGATGTCGCCGACGGTCAAGGCGAGCGAGCCGGTGATCCGGCAGATGTTCATCGGGCGCGGGCCGGAGGTGATGGTCACCGACGCGCTGGAGCGGAAGCTGTACATCATCCGCAAGTCCGCCGGCCACGCGATCCAGGCGCTGAAGCTGAAGCACGGCAAGGAGTTCTTCGTGCCGTCGATGTCGGCACGCACCGTCGTCTACAAGGGCCTGCTGCTGGCCGACCAGGTGGGCGTCTATTACAAGGACCTCGCCGACGCGCGGACGGTCTCGGCGATCGCCCTCGCGCATCAGCGGTTCTCGACCAATACGTTCCCGAGCTGGGAACTCGCTCATCCGTACCGGATGGTCGCGCACAACGGCGAGATCAACACGGTCAAGGGCAACGTCAACTGGATCAACGCGCGCCAGGGGGCGATCTCGTCGCCGGTGCTGGGCGCGGACCTGGACCGGATCTGGCCGCTGATCTATCCCGGCCAGTCGGACACCGCGTCGTTCGACAACTGCCTCGAGATGCTGGTGATGGGCGGCTACTCGCTCGCGCACGCGATGATGATGATGATTCCGGAGGCGTGGGAGCAGCACACGTTGATGGACGAGAACCGCCGGGCGTTCTACGAGTATCACGCGGCGATGATGGAGCCCTGGGACGGGCCCGCCGCGATCGCCTTCACCGACGGCCGGCAGATCGGCGCGACGCTCGACCGGAACGGCCTGCGGCCGGCGCGCTACCTGATCACCGACGACGACCTGGTCGTCCTGGCGTCCGAGGCCGGCGTGTTGCCGATCCCCGAGTCCCGCATCGTCAAGAAGTGGCGCCTGCAGCCCGGCAAGATGTTCCTGATCGACACCGAGGCGGGCCGCATCATCGAAGACGCCGAGTTGAAGAACTCGCTCGCCAACGCGAAGCCGTATCGCGAATGGATCAGCCGCATCCGCGTCAAGCTCGACGAGCTGCAGGACGCGGTCGACCTGCCGACCGCGTCGGCGAACGCCGCGGTCGAGACGTCGAGCGCGGCGCCGCTGCTGGATCGTCAGCAGGCGTTCGGCTACACGCAGGAAGACCTGCGGATGCTGATGGCGCCGATGGCGACCAACGCCGAGGAGGCGACCGGGTCGATGGGCAACGACTCGCCGCTCGCGGTCACGT
>CAXTDA010000271.1:0-5815 GCA_964242935.1 uncultured Burkholderiaceae bacterium
GGGCGTGCTGCCGGTCGCGAGCGGCCGGATCGTGTTCGACGGCACCGACATCACGAAGATGTCGCCGCACGCACGCGCGGCGCGCGGCATCGCGTACGTCCCGCAGGGCCGCGAGATATTCCCTCGCCTGACCGTCGAGGAGAACATCCTGATGGGCATGGCCACGAAGTCGTCGGGCCAGGCGAAACGCATCGACGGCGAGGTCTTCGAGCTGTTCCCTGTCCTGAAGGAGATGCTCGGCCGGCGCGGCGGCGACCTGTCCGGCGGCCAGCAGCAGCAGCTCGCGATCGCGCGGGCGATGGTGGCCGACCCGAAGCTGATCATCCTCGACGAACCGACCGAAGGCATCCAGCCGTCGATCATCAAGGACATCGAGCGCGTGATCCGGATGCTGCGCGAGCGCGGCAACATCGCGATCGTGCTCTGCGAGCAGTACTTCGACTTCGCGCGGGCCCTCGCCGATCAGTTCGTCGTGCTGTCGCGCGGGGCGGTGGTCCGTGCGGGAGAACGTGCGGAGATGGAAGGCGACGACGTACGGGACCTGCTGTCGGTTTGACGGCAATCGTCGCCGTACCGGAACGGCGCGTCAATGCGGAGCGAATCTCGTTCGCCGCACGAATGGGCGGGCGCAGCAGCGCACGCCAATGAAGCGCGCGCAGTGACCCGCGGCGTTCGCGGTTCGCAATTCAACGATCCAACGGCTCAGGCCGACCCGGATCGCGCCATGCGGTTCGATACGACTTCCTGACGGCCGGCCGGCGAATCCGAACGAAATCTTTACACGCGGCGTGACAGAGTCGCTGCCTCTTCAGTCCCCGGAATTCGTCCATCCGAACCATCGCCCGCCCGGGCCCGCAATACCGTCCCGCTTCGCGCGGACCGGAATGCGTCGTTCGTATCGCACCGGGTCCGGACCCGCTTTCGCGGCCCGGCCAGTTCCTGCGGTCCCGCCAGCCCCTGCCACGCGTCGCGCGCCGGCCCCGGTACGGCGACGGCCATGTGCCGCCTCTCCCTTCCGAAATTTCCACCGTCGACCCACGCACGACGTGCGACCCATGCCCACTCCCCGAACGACCTTCGTCATTCCCACCTATCGCCTGCGCGATGTGGGCGCGACCGTCGAAGCCTACGACGCTCACTTCAGAAAGAACGGCCACGCGATCGACCTGGTGGTGTTCGACGATTCGAGCGTGGTCAACCAACAGAAGTACTACCCCCTCCTCGAGCAGACGACGACCCACAACCCGCTCTACTACGTCGGGCCGCAAGAGAAAGAGCGCTTCCTGTCGCTGCTGTTCGGTCGCCTGAAAGACCGCAAGCTCGAACCGCTGATCCGCAACATCTTCCGGCCGAGCTATGGCGGCAACCGCAACTGCACCCTGATCTATACGCTCGGCGACCTGATGATCAGCGCCGACGACGACATGCGGCCGTACGCGCTCATCGAGGACAGCCCCGAGTCGCTGGACGACGGCGTCGTATGCAGCGGCAGCCTGCGGCCGCAGGGCAAGAACGGCTACACGAAGAAGTCCTTCGACATCTTCACCGCGTTCATGGACGTCCTCGGCAAGCCGGTTCGCGACACGCCGCAGAATCACGAGCGGGGCGAGATGCTGATCGACACGGCGATGGATCTCGAGACGAATGCCAGCAACGGGTTGCATCGCGAGAACGCGCTGCATCTCCAGGTCGGCTCGGTCGGCGACGACGCCGTGGTACGGATCGCACAGACCTATCGTTCGGGCACCAACGACATCGACGCGCTCGACTTCGCCGAGCTCTATCTCGACGACGATGCGCAGATCGCGATCGAGGAGTTGAACGAGGTCTATGTGCTGAAGAACTTCCGGCCCGCCATCACCAACGTCAACTGGCGGATGGACTGTGGCGTCGCCGGCTACGACAACCGGCTCGGACTGCCGCCCTTCTTCCCGACGCGGCTGCGCTTCGAGGATTACATCTATCGGCTCTGGATCCAGCAGGACGGCATCGCCGCGGCGCATGTGGATGCGGCACAGAACCACATGAAGAACAACTACATGCGCGACCCGCTGCCTGCCGAGGTCTTCAACGAGGAAGTGGCCAACCTGCTCAAGCGGAAGATCAAGAGCAGTCTGACGAAGATGGACGATCTGTCGATCGCGTTCGACTACGACGGCGAGATCACGCTCGACGACAGCGAATTGATCCTCGAGAGGATTCGCGGGCTGCACGCGCGCGTGGTGGCCGCCCAGCGCCGCAGCCGGGGCGAGCGCCGTGAATCGCTGAAGAACTTCGCGATGGCGCTCGACCGCGTCTTCTTCGGCTTCGACCCCGACTTCATCCAGCAGAAGCTGATCTATCAGGTCGACGACGTGATCAGCCAGTTCAAGGGCGCGCTCGAGATCTGGCCGACCCTGGTCGAGGTCTGCTATCTCCGCAAGAACCGGGCGGAGCTGCCGCGGGTTCGCGTGAAGAACGCGGGCCCCCACTCGAGCTGACGCGCCCACGGCGACCGCCGGTTCAGCGCTTGAGTACGACGAGGCCCTTCAGGTATTCGCCTTCCGGGAAGTTGACCGTCATCGGATGGTCCGGCGCGGCGCCCAGACGCGCGTAGAAATGCCCGTCGACCCCCGCGTCGATTCCCGCTCCCGCGACGATCTTGTGGAAGAGATCGACGCCGATCCCCGCCGAGCAGGAGAACGTGAACAGGGCACCGCCGGGTCGCAGCAGCCCGAGCGCCAGCCGGTTGATGTCCTTGTAGGCGCGCGCCGCCCGATCGGCATGCGCGGCAGTCGGCGCGAATTTCGGGGGATCGAGGACGATCGCATCGAAGCGGCGATCGGCGGCGGAAAGGCTGCGCAGCGTCTCGTTGACGTCGGCATGGAGCGCGTCGTGCCGCGACGCGTCGAATCCGTTCGACGCGACGTTCTCCACGGCCAGCGCCAGCGCCGGCGCCGACGAGTCCACGGCCGTCACGTGCGCAGCCCCACCGGCCAGCGCTGCGACGCTGAAGCCGCCGGTGTAGCCGTAGCAGTTGAGGACGCGCTCGAAACCGAAACGCTCGACGGTCTCGGCGAAGAAGCGACGATTGTCGCGTTGGTCGAGATAGAAGCCGGTCTTGTGTCCTTCCGCCACGTCGAGCGCCAGCGTCCACCCGTGCTCGCGGATCGTGAGCCCGGTCGAGGGGTACGCCACGGAACCATCGACCTCCGGGTGGCGATACGGATCGTCGAGCTCGCTCGCCAGCCAACCCTTCGACAAGGGCAGGCCTTCGCGCTGCCGGGCCGAGGTATCGCTGCGTTCGTACACCCGGACCAGCCCGGTGGCCGTGAGCAGCGCATCGACGATCACCGCTTTCCAGCGCTCGGCGCCCGCGGAGAGGAACTGGGCGCTGAGGGTGTCGGCGTAGCGGTCGACCACGACGCCCGGGAGCCCGTCGGACTCCGCGTGCACCGGTCGCATCCCGTCGCTCGGAATGCGCATGCGTTGGCGCACCGCCACCGCGACGGCGATGCGTCTCGCGAAGAACCCCGCGTCGATCCGCTCCGCCTCGTCGAAGCTCCAGACGCGCAACCGGATCGTCGAATGCGGACTGAAAGCCGCCCAGCCGAGGAACCGTCCGTCGCTGCCTTCGATACGGACCGTCTCGCCCGCGTCGGCCTTGCCCGAGGCGACGCTTCCTTCGAAGACCCAGGGATGTCGGCGCAGCAGCGACCGTTCCCTGCCGGGACGAAGCCGGATCGTCTTCATGCCGGTGCCGGTCGATCGGCCACGCGCGACACCCTCGCGGCGCGGTCCGGCCGGGGCCGCTTCAGGCGAAGAACGCCTTGACCTTCTCGGCCCAGCCCTTCGTCTGCGGACTGTGCTTCGCGCCGCCTTCCTTCGTCGCCGCGTCGAACTCCTTCAGCAGCTTCTTCTGGTGCTCGGTCAGGCGCACCGGCGTCTCGACCGCGACGTGGCAATAGAGGTCGCCCGGATAGCCGGCGCGCACGCCCTTGATGCCCTTGCCGCGCAGGCGGAACGTCTTGCCGCTCTGCGTGCCCTCGGGGATCGAGATCGCGGCGCTGCCCGACAGCGTCGGGATCTCGAGCTCGCCGCCGAGCGCCGCGGTCGCGAACGAGATCGGCATTTCGCAATGCAGGTCGTCGCCGTCGCGCTGGAACATCGCGTGCTGCTTGATGCGGATCTCGACGTAGAGGTCGCCGTTGGGGCCGCCGTTGACGCCCGGCTCGCCGTTGCCGGTCGAGCGGATGCGCATGCCGTCGTCGATGCCGGCCGGAATCTTGACCTCGAGCGTCTTCGTCGACTTGATCTTGCCGACGCCGTCACAGGTCGTGCACGGCTCGGGAACGATCTTGCCGGTGCCGTGGCAGCGGCCGCAGGTCTGCTGGATCGAGAAGAAGCCCTGCTGCATGCGGACGGTGCCCGAGCCCGAGCAGGTCGGGCAGGTCGTCGGCTTCGTCCCCGGCTTCGCGCCCGAACCCTTGCAGATCTCGCAGCTCTCCCAGGTCGGGATCTTGATCTGCGTCTCGTGGCCGTTGAAGGCCTGCTCGAGCGTGATGTCCATCGCGTAGCGCAGGTCCGCGCCGCGGAACACCTGCGGCCCGCCGCGCGCACGCTGCTGGCCCTGGCCGCCGAAGATGTCGCCGAAGATGTCGCCGAACGCCTCGGCAAAGCCGCCCATCCCGGCGCCGGCGGCAGTGTTCGGATCCACGCCCGCGTGGCCGTAGCGATCGTATGCGGCGCGCTTCTCGGCGTCGCTCAGCATCTCGTACGCTTCCTTCGCCTCCTTGAACTTGGCCTCGGACCCGGCGTCCGCGTTCCGGTCCGGGTGATGCTTCATCGCGAGGCGGCGATACGCCTTCTTGATCTCTTCTTCGGTCGCGTTCTTCGCGACGCCGAGCGTCTCGTAGTAGTCCCGTTTGGCCATGGGGTTTCCGTCACTGTCTCGTTCTGTATGGCAAAACGCCGGGCGGGCCGGATGCGCCTCCGACCCGCCCGGCGAAGAAACGGAGCCACGTCACGGCTCCGTCTCCTTTCATGCCGCCTGCCCTCGCGAAATCAACCGCGCTTGACTTCCTTGAACTCGGCATCGACGACGTTGTCGTCGGCCGGCTTCTGCTGCTGGTTGGCCGCGCCCGGGTTCTGCGCCGCTTCGCCGGCCGCCGCCTGCGCCGCCTGCGCATCGTTCGCCATCTTCTCGCCGAGCTTCTGCGACGCGGTCATCAGGACCTCGCTGGCGCTGTCGATCTTGACCTTGTCGTCGGCCTTGATCGCCGCCTCGACACCCTTGATCGCGTCCTCGATGGCCGTCCGCTCGCCGGCGTCGAGCTTCTCGCCGTAGTCCGCGAGCGACTTCTTTACCGAGTGCATCAGCGCGTCGGCCTGATTGCGTGCGGTGACGAGCTCGATCACCTTCTTGTCGTCCTCGGCGTTGGCCTCGGCGTCCTTGACCATCTTGTCGATCTCGGCCTCCGACAGCCCGGAGTTCGCCTTGATCGTGATCTTGTTCTCCTTGCCGGTCGCCTTGTCCTTCGCGCCGACATGCAGGATGCCGTTCGCGTCGATGTCGAAGCTGACCTCGATCTGCGGCATGCCGCGCGGCGCCGGCGCGATCCCCTCGAGGTTGAACTCGCCGAGCGTCTTGTTCGCCGCGGCCAGCTCGCGCTCGCCCTGGTAGACCTTGATCGTCACCGCCGGCTGGTTGTCGTCGGCCGTCGAGAAGACCTGGCTGAAGTTGGTCGGGATCGTCGTGTTCTTCTTGATCATCTTCGTCATCACGCCGCCCAGCGTCTCGATGCCGAGCGACAGCGGCGTCACGTCGAGCAGCAGC